>CAJQQJ010000059.1 GCA_905480445.1 uncultured Alphaproteobacteria bacterium
GCGATGTTCTTGAGCATCCATAAGTTCGACCAGGTCATGTCCAACACGACCAGGTTTGCCTAGGATTCTACCTGCTATTCCACACACTAGACTTTCTCCTGTATTTGTGGATACTGTATACAGTATTCAGGGAATTGCAAGCATCGCCAAGTGATGCATCTTGCCCCTGTTAACTTTTGAATGTTTCCGTTAAAAAGCGGCGAATTTTCAAATGATAATTGAGACAAGGCCGAGGTCAACTGTGGCGCTAAAATCGATCAAATCAGAACGCAAAAGACTGGCTGATGAAGTCTATGACCAGCTGTTGGAAGCGATTTTGAACAACGAGATCGGTTTAGATGATCGTCTGGTTCAGGAGAAGTTAGCCGCAGAATTGCAGATCAGCCGGACACCCGTTCGTGAGGCTCTCATGAGGCTCGAGCAGGACGGCGTTCTAGTGACGTCGCCACGAGGTGGGTTCGTATTGCACCGCATGTCAGAAGGCGAAGTCAGAGAACTTTACCAAGCGCGGGCCGCTATCGAAGGCCAAGCCGCCCGTATCTTGGCCGTTGAGAACAACCCAGAAAAGAACGCAGAGCTTCGCCGCGTGATCGAGGCTGAAGAAAACATCTCTTCCTCATCTGTAAAGGCCTATTTTGACGCCAACCGCAACATCCACCGCTGCTTTGTTGAGCTCGTCGATAACCGCTATCTGCTGGAAATGTTTGACAACATCTGGAACCGCGCAACTTCTTACCAGCTCTTTGCGGCTATCGAGAATTTAGACTTGTCGTCGTCACTAGGTGATCACGTTGGTTTGGTTGAAGCGATCGAAACCGGTGACAAGGGCGCAGCACTAGAAGCTTTTATCGAGCACATCCAAGACGGCTTCGATCTCCAGATCGAGGCGTTGAGCAAGCGGTAGGTATTCGCGAATTATACTCTTCTACAATGACGCAACATCTATCCCGGCGGAGGCCGGGATCTCCTGGCTCGTTGCACCCAATGGATAGAGATGCCGGTCTGCACCGGCATGACGTTTAAATTTTCAGAAACCAATAGACTGTCGAAACGCTTCGTAGTCCTTGAAGCCTAGTGTCGTTTCAATCTCTGCGTACCATCTCTCGTCCAGCTTTTCCAACACTCGATCAGTCAAAACAACCTTGCCGCTATTCGTTGTGACTTTGGAAGTATGGCGCTCCGGCGGTAGGCCACAGCGTTCGTCGAGGGCATCGCTGGTGGCGTGATCATCGAATTGGCGATCGTGTGCTTTAATGAAAGCGTGAGACGATTTTCCGAGTGTGATAGCCAACAATTCATCTGTTAGCTCAATGCCTACATGATCTGCGGCCCTACGAATCACAGCCTCTTCGTTGCCGATCATGTCCTCGTAACACATCATCAAGACATCTGGATCATTACGGCGTGGCCACCAGGTTTTGAAGAAATGCCAAATGCTGAAACATTCTTCTACATCAAACATCATAGCGTCGGCGAATTCATCGATGTTTACTGTACCAGCAACGAAATTCCAGTCTTCCATAAATGAGTAGTAGGATCGAGTCACCGCGGCAGGATCGCGGAAAAGTACGATGTATTTGGCACCTTTGGGCACGATGTCAGCCGGAAGATGGGCTTTGAAGGCACGTGGGAATGGTTGTTCTGCCTCCAGGTCGATGCCCAGGTCGAGAGCTGTTTCAATCCAAGGAACAACGAGCGAGATTTCCTCGAACGACATATCACCGCCGGTTCTGAGAGTATGAATGATTTGCTGCATCCAAGTCGTGCCACTTTTGGCGAACGTTGAGATGATAATATCGTCTGAACGCGGTTTGAAAGCCAGACCCGAGTTCCAGCAATCCTCGCTAAAGAACTTTTCTGAGGCCGCAAGCATGTCTTGGACGTTGGTTGGGCGCTTTAGCATGTTTCAATTTCCTTCATAGAAACATGCTAATGGAAACCGCAAAGCATCTCAAGCCTGGGAGGCTGGTCTGCGCATTCCGTTTGCGTCTGTGCCGGCGAAAGCCAGGATCTGATTAACTGCAGGCTAGAACCCTCGGGTTTATTCGAGATGACAACAGTGAGTTACCTGCCCGAAGGACTCTCTTTTGGAGTGAGTTTTTTGCGGTTACCAAGTTTGAATCGGTCAGCCGTACCGTAGTTTCTGAGGCCGACACCAGCAGCGAAAGCGCCGAAGACTGGGCCATGTTTGAACAGATGTCCCGAGCAGCCTCCTGCCAGTAGAACGTTTTTGTGTTCTGGGTGCCAATCGACGATGAAGTGCGTATCAGGTGTGATCGTCACAGCGTTGAACTTTGAATCAACAACACGTTCACCAACTAGTTTTGGAAACCGCTTCTTGATGTAGGATCTGGTTCTGGCCAAAGACTGCCGCTTGATGAGGCGCTCGTCATTATCAAGATCGATGTGTTCAGGGATGACAACAGCAGCCTTAACACCGGAGCCTTCAACGGAAGGCAGACCGAAGGAACTTTGCCCGTGGTCGATCCAGCAAGGCATGTTTTCTTGATCGAAAGAATCGTCACCATCCGGCGTTGATGTGTAAAGAACGTTGATGCCCACGATAGACGAAATTGGCTTCACTGTGCGCGGGTACATGTCGCCCATCCAGGCACCTGTGGAGACAACGATTAAGTCTGCTTCCAGATGTTTGCCGTCTAACATTAATCGTTCATCGCGGTCAGTTTTGACATGGCCGCGCTTAACGATGCCGCCTCTGCTTTTGAACAGCTCTGTCACTGAAATGACCGAACGATGGGCCATGACCATGCCAGCTTGCGGTTCATAGAGTCCGTATTTGATGTCGTCTGTTTTAAACTGTGGGAAGCGCTGGTTCACTTCCTTGGCGGAGTAGCGAGAGTAGGGGATACCGACTTTATCGAATGTTTGGGTCGTCGAATCTTCCCAGTCGCAGTGGCCTTCAGTTGCGAGAATCAATGCGCCACATTCATAATAGAGCTTCTGGCCAACAGTCTCTTGTAGTTCCAGCCAGCGAAACCGTGCTTCCTGAACCCAACGCGTATAGAACTCGTCACCGCCAGAAATCGCACGAAAGACACGGTTGTAATCTGTGGATGCAGCTCTGGAATTGCCTGGTCCCCAGCGATCAATGAGCGTGACGGTAGTTCCTTCACGCTGTAATTCTAGGGCTGTCATCACGCCCGCAATACCTGCGCCGACGACGATTGCATCTGTCCTTCGCGTGGAGGGTGGCATGAATGATTTTCCTTGCATCAAGAGCTATTCGCTGTATCCTGTATACAGAATACAGTAAACGATCAAGCCGTCAACAAAGATGGCGACATGAAACAGGCTAGAGCACAGGGTACGGTAATGGCAGGCAATAAATTCGCCCTCCCAGAGGGAACGCATACGGTTGTAATGGGTCTTGGTGACTTGAACGGTGTGATGCGCGGTAAGCGTATTCCGTCAACGCATTGGGACACAATATGTGAAGGCGGAAACGCGCTCTCTATCGCACTCTTCGCTGTTGATATGACATGCGATGTTTGGGACACGCCTTATGTGAACTTCGATAACGGCTATCCTGACTTCCATATGTTTCCTGCCACCCAGCCGGTGCCTATTCCTTGGGAGCCAGGCGTCGCTTTCTGTCTCGGTCGAGCGGAAGGTATGGATCACCAACCAGTGCCGATTGACCCAAGAAATGCGCTTGTTCGCCAAGTTGAGCGTGCCAAAAGCATGGGCTATGATGTCTCTGTCGGTGCAGAGCTTGAGTTCTACCTGGTTGATCCAGTCACCAAGCAGCCAAAAGACCAAGGTATTGATGTCTATGGTTTGGCGCGTGCCGCTGAATTGGAACATGTCCTTGGCCCAATCCGTCAACAAATTAATGAGATGGGCATTCCCATTGAGCAGTCCAACCCAGAGTATGCTCCGGGGCAGGCTGAAGTAAATATTCGCTACGGCGAAGCGCTGGAGGCCGCGGACCGTGTTGTTATGTTCCGCTCCCTGGTTAAACAGTTAGCGCATGCCCATGGCTATCTCGCAACCTTCATGGCTAAGCCATTCTTTGAGCAATCCGGTAACGGTTTCCACGTTCATCATTCGCTTTGGAAAGACGGAAAGAACGCTTTCTCTGATGGCGGCAAGCTAAATGCGGTCGGTCTTAACTATTTAGCCGGTATGCAGTCCCGGATGGTAGAGAACGCAATTTGCGGCTCCACAACACCGAACTCCTATCGCCGTCGCGCGCCTTACACTTTTTGCCCAACCAACACCGCTTGGGGTGTCGATAATCGCACCGTAGGTCTTCGCGTGATTGAAGGCTCTGATTCGGCTGTTCGTGTTGAAAAGCGTGATGGTAGCGCGGACTGTAATCCTTATCTGTTGATTACTGCTGATTTGGCAGCGGGCCTAGACGGTATCGAGCAAGGCCTTGAGCCTACAGCCATGACAACAGGCAACGCCTACGAAGATGCTGACGCAACACCCTTGCCAACTGATATGCAGCAAGCAATCGATTTAGCGCGTGGATCTGACTTCTTGAAAGATGTCATCGGCGCAGATCTTCATGAAATTGTTTGCCAGCAGTCAGAACGCGAGATTGAGTTCCTTTCTCAGCAAGTGACACCTCTCGAGGTCGAACGCTATCTTGGAAATCTCTAAGTCATGAAAATCGCACGCGTTACAGGCACGGTGAACGGTACCGTTAAAGACAGCCAACTTACAGGCTTTGCCCTGCTGGTTGCTGACGTTGAAGATGGTAGAGGCGAGTTGCTTGAGAAAGCAGTTGTCGCCGTAGACACCTGCGGCGCAGGCGTCGGCGACCTTGTCCTGATTGTAACTGGCTCAGCGGCAAGAACTGTAACCAAAGTAGGCGGCGCGCCAGTTGACGCGGCGGTCACAGCAATAATCGATAAAGTTGATGTAACAACCTGAAGAACATATCGCAGACGAGCTTTGATCCATGAGGATCAGGGGGAGGTCTAGCGACCAAGTGGGAGCGCAGCTTAGCGGTGCTTGAGCGATAACTAAAGATCAAGAAGTGATCTTGAAAACAAAAGGGATTGAATGATGGCGAAGCCAGCAGCGGGCCAGGCGGCTCTAGGAATGATTGAAACACGTGGGCTAGTTGCTTCTATCGAAGCAGCTGACGCGATGGTCAAAGCGGCGAGTGTGTCGATTATTGGTCAAACTAAAGCCGGTGGCGGTTTGGTGACGACATTGGTTCGCGGCGAAGTCGGCGCTGTTAAGGCAGCAACAGATGCAGGCTCAATCGCCGCCAACAAAGTTGGCGAAGTTGTCTCTGTTCACGTGATTGCTCGTCCACACGACGAACTTGAAGCAATCCTTGAAAATCTTGGACCAGGTTCAGCTTCTTAAAAGAAGAGTAATTCTAACGAAGCTGAGAGGAACGGCCCATGAGTGGCGGTTTTGAAGATTTTGCAACGGCATTTTCCGCGAGACAAGTCAGTGTTGCATCTATCCAGGCTACCTCACTCGATAGAGTGACGGTTTTGGGTGGCGGCTCTGACGCTCGTTTGATTGCGGCTGTCTGTTTGTCAGAAGGCGCGGAGGTCAAACTCTTTTCTGCTTACGGCAAAGAGCTGGAGGCCTTGCGTCAAGGCGGCGGTATCGCTCTCAGAGGTGTCGGCCCTGTGGGCTCCTACCAGATAGACCATGATTCTGCGCCATCAATAAAAACAACGGCTGAGTTGGATGATGCAGTTAGTAATGCTGATGTGATCTTTCTAACGGGCCCAGTTCACAAACAACGCACTTATGCGATGGTGCTCGCCGATCACCTAAGCGATGGACAGGTGTTAGTACTCGCGCCCGGGCGCTCTATGGGTGCTTTAGAAACCATTCACTACCTGCGAGTTGGTGGTGCCACCGCTGATGTCACAATTGTTGAAGCACAAGGCTTGCCTTATTGGTTTGAGGCTGTGGGTAATACATTACACTTGACCGAAGCTGGCCCGGTAGCGGCTGCGACATTGCCGGCGGGAAGAGGGCAAGTTCTTGATGCTCTTTCACGTTTCTTACCCAACATTCAACCTGCCATATCAATTCTACAAAGCGGCTTTTCCGATGGCTCTGCGCTTGTTGAAGTGCCTGCATTGATTATGGGTGGGCCTGCAATGGAAGATGGTGCGATCCCTGTTCCGATGGGTGCTAAACCGCTTCCAGAAAATCAGACCTTCCGTGCCTTGATCGGACCAGAGCAAGCCTCTGTTATCGCAACGCTCGCAGAAGAGCGGCGAGAAGTTGCAAAACGCTTTGGTATCCGTGACCTGCCGACAACTGAGGCATGGATTGATTGCCGTGCGGGAGCGTTGAAAGGTGTGGGCGGGCGACCTGTTCCAGACAAAGCTGAAGCGAAAGCCCTACTGCGATGCGGTGTAGCTGGTTCCTTGGTACCGCTGGTATCTGCTGCCAGAATTGCCGGTGTCAAAACACCTGTAACTGATGCGATGATCGCGCTGGTTTCTTCTGTTCTCGGGGCGGATATCGCACCAACGGGGCGGCGGCTGGAATCTATAGGTGTCGATGCGAAAGACGCCGATGAAGCGCGCCAAATTCTTGACAGCCTTTCTAGAGGAAGCAGATAATGGATGCAGATCTGAAGTCCATAGCCTCCGCACGTAGAGCAGCTGAATCGGCTTTTGAGGCTTACCGTCAGTTTCTTGGAACCGATCCTGCACAAGTTGACGCAATCGTCGATGCAATGGCGCGTGCAATTGAACCAGAGGCCAAGCGTCTGGGCGAATTAGCTGTTGAAGAAACCGGCTACGGCAATGTCCCTGATAAGCGGGTCAAGAACCTGTTCAATGCCTTGTCTGTTGCCGACTATTTGCGTGATGTGACAACGCTTGGTGTTTTGTGGCGCGACGACAATACTAAGATTGCCGCCATTGGTGAGCCAATGGGTGTCATCGCTGCGCTGATCCCTGTTACCAATCCAACCTCCACAATCATTTACAAAATTTTGTCAGCTGTTAAGGCAGGCAATGCGATCGTTCTGGCTCCTCATCCTCGCGGTCTT
>CAJQQJ010000060.1 GCA_905480445.1 uncultured Alphaproteobacteria bacterium
CGTTCTAACCTGACGATTGAAACGGAAGCACACGTCCAAAGAATTGAGTTTGAGAATAAGCGTGCAGTCGCCGTTCATTACAGACAATACAGCGAAGACAAAAGAGTCGTCATTAAGGGAGAAGTCGTTGTTGCCGGTGGTGCTATCAACTCCCCTCAACTCCTTCAACTGTCCGGCGTAGGCCCAGCAGCACAACTGAAAACACGCGGCGTTGAGGTTGTTCACGATCTGCCCGGTGTGGGGGCCAATTTACAAGATCACTATCAAGCCCGTTTTGTTTTAGAACTCAACCGTCCACTCTCCGTGAATGACGACGTGCGAACTTTGTTTGGTAAAGCGAAAACAGCGCTCAATTTTGCTCTATTCAAACGTGGCCCCATGACTTTCAGCGCGGGTCATGCCTGCCTGTTCACCAAAGTCTTGCCTGAATCTGCTACGCCAGATATCCAAGTTCATTTTGTGCCTTTTAGTGCCACCAAACTCGGTGGCACACTGCATCCCTTCTCCGGCATCAGCCCATCCATTTGCCAGATGAGACCCGAAAGCCGCGGCGAAGTGATGATCCGATCCAACGATCCATTTGAACATCCAGCAATCACCACCAACTACTTGTCGACAGAATATGACCAGCGGTTGATGATCGAAGGTCTTAAGATGCTGCGCCGTATTCTTAAATCTCCAACCTTCGACCAATACGTTTTGGTTGAGCGAGAACCAGGTGACGACGTAGTCAGCGACGAGGCACTGCTCAATTATGCCAAGGAAAAGGGCAACACCATTTTCCACCCAACCTCGACTTGTCGAATGGGCCAGGATGAGATGTCGGTCGTTGATGAGAGGCTGCGCGTACGTGGATTATCTAACATCCGCGTCGCAGATTGCTCAATCATGCCAGCGGTAATCTCTGGCAACACCAATGCGCCAGCTATCATGATCGGTGAAAAATGTGCAGATATGATGCTGGAAGACGCCCTGACTTAGTTGCTAACAGCCTGATCCCAGGCGGCCAAAATAGCCATCGCCTTTATTTTGATTTCTTCTGGTGTTGTACCGGGTTTGTAAAGGTTTGAACCAATACCAAAACCGACAACGCCAGCAGATAAGAACTGACTGAAATTGTCAGGACCAACGCCTCCTACGGCGCAAACGTCTATACTGGGCGGCAGTATGGCTTTAATCGCTTTGACGCCTTCTGGCCCCAGAACTGAAGCAGGAAAGAATTTCAACGCTGACACCCCGGCTTTCACAGCGATATGAGCTTCTGTTGGGGTGAACACACCAGGCATCGATAAAAGTCCGAGTTCTCGGGTACGTGCAATTACTTCCACATCTGTATTCGGCGAAACGATAATGTTGCCGCCAGCGGAAGCCACAGCGTTGACCTCCTCGACAGACAGCACCGTGCCCGCCCCGATGAAGACGTTCGTCTTGCCTGAAGCTGCAACAGTCTTTGCCGCAATCTCAATGGAGCGGTAGGGGTCGGGAGAATTCAACGGAATTTCAATCGCTTCGAACCCACTTTCGAGCAAAGTATGCATTATCGCCTCTGTCTCTTCCGGCTTGATACCACGAAGGATGGCGATCAGTTTGCGTTCCAGTTTTGACCATTCAGCAGTCATGTCATTTTCCCCATATCGCCTCTGCGGCATAAATCAATCCCGATAAGGCAAGGTCGTCTGAAGGCAGAGAAGAACTGGTGAAACCAGTAATTTCAAAGGCCGTTTTATAGCTCATCTCAAGGCCACCGTTAGCAATCAATGTTACAGGTTTATCGCGATCCATTGCAGCCACCTCTGATCCAATCAACAACCCAGAAAGGCGCGCGGGCATTTCCGTCGCTTTGTCATTGCCAAAAACCAGAGGTGTCGCCCTAGCGGAGAAAATTAGACTGCTTATCGTTGTCGGATCTTTAAACGCATCACGAACCCCCTGTTCGAAGGCTGCATCTTTGTAGAGATCTGATCGATCACTTTTAGCATAAGTGGACAGCGTGGAACTTGTCGAAAGCAACGCAAAAAGCTCTCCAGTCATCACAGTGTTAAACCGCGTAACCGCACCGGCATTAACCTCAATCCACTTGGAATGCGTCCCAGGCAAGCAGTACAACCCATCGCCTTGGCCCTTTAACTGTGCACCGAGGATCAAGGTCTCCTCTCCCCTGATAACGTCGGGAGCACTTTCCAATCTTTGAGCGAGCCCAGGTAAAATTCGGATATCCCTTTCAGAACCATCGACACGGATCGCCTGTGCAGGAATGCCGTCCAGCTTCGTAGGTAGGTCGAGATATTTGGCTTCCTGCCAGCCTTGAGCTGCCCCTGCCATTCCGCAGATAATCACTGGCGACATAAGATCAACACTCAGTTCACGCAAGGCACTTTCAAGAACCGGGCTAAACTCATCACGAGCAAGCAACGCCATTCCCTGACTACTTCGCCGTTCGGCTTTCACCTCGCCGCCCGCAGACAAAAGCCAAAGCCGAAAGGAAGTCGTCCCCCAATCAACACAAACGAAATAAGTCGTTGGCATGACTAACAATCAAGCTCATAATGGTTGATGAAATCACGGTCTGGCTCAACGCCTATGCCAGGCTCAGTTGGGACCGCTACAAAACCATCGTTCTCTGCAACCTGTTTCTGGATCGACAAAGGTTCCTTCAGCAGATCATCTCTAAACTTGTTGTCCGTCGTATCAAACTCCAACCAAGGTTCCCACGGGTGTAGCCCGCCAGGCATCGGCGGCATAGCTGCCAGCAGTTGTAGGTTAGTGGCAACTGCTATTGCAGAACCCCAAACGTGATTAATCACCGGTGTGAAATGGGCATGCGCCAAAGCCATGACACGTAAATACTCCGTGATGCCGCCAAGGGCGCAGACCTCTGGCTGAGCGATGTCTAAGCAGCGTGCCTCTAACAGTCTGCGCCAACCCCAGCGGTTGAATTCAGCTTCACCGCCAGAGATGTTCACTTTCAATCCTGCTCTTAACTCTTTGTAACCATCGAGATCTTCAGGCGCGACAGGCTCTTCAAACCAGTAAGCATCCAGCTCGTCCAGCGCACGTCCAACATAGAAAGCGTCTGATGTCGTGTAACAATGATTGGCATCAACCATGAAAGGGAAGTCATCACCGACGCCTTCTCTCACTGCAGCAGCCAGCTTGACGTCTGGTTTTGGCCCCAAACCAACCTTCATTTTGGTTGCTTTAAAACCCATGCCCTTGATAGCAGCAGCCTCATCTTTGAAACGAGCTGCGAGACAGGTAGGGTCTTCCTTTCGCAACATCATCCCGTAACCGTACACAGGAACTTCATTGCGGTGATTACCGCCAATCAGTTTAGAAATCGGCAGTCCTGCGATCTTGCCAACCAAATCCCACAGCGCGATGTCGACACCAGACAATGACTGCATCGACATGCCCTTTTGTCCGTGATCCCTCAGCAGGTTGTAGACTTTGTGCCAAAGGACATCTCTGTCGAGTGGATCCGCGCCCAGGATCATCGGCTGAATGACTTTCTCAACGATGCCTTTGTTCGCTATTGCTATATTGCCAGGACCAAAACACTCACCCCAACCGGTCAAACCTTCGTCGGTTTCGATTTCAACAAGATGGGCCGTACGTTGGTTATAGTACTGCTGAGAATAGCCGAGCTCTTCTGGCATATCGTAGCGAAGGATGTGACTCGTGACTTTGGTGATTTTCATGACGCGACTGCATAAATTGAGATTGCCGCTAACATGAAGGAAAACCTGCTAAGTTTCAAAGTTTATTGGTAGTTTCTCCGTTCTGCGATTGCCTCCTAGGGGTAGGCAAACTAACTTAGTGAAAAATATAGGAGACGACATCATGACAAAGCCAATCGCCCTTATCACAGGA
>CAJQQJ010000061.1 GCA_905480445.1 uncultured Alphaproteobacteria bacterium
AGATGAACGAACTGTCTTCAATGATTGTTCTACAAGACCTCTGTCAATTCTCACGCGCTCACTATCAGGCGATACATCCGCACCCGCAGCCTTTAGAAGATCACGGGCTTCCTTAAGCAGAAAATCTATGCCGATCTCCTCTAAAACCCTGAGCGACGCATCGTGAATGGCTTCCAATTGATCCGCGCTGACCGCTTCGACCGGCAAGTATGGAGACTTAACTTGCCGCCATGGCAATTGATCGAGGCCCAAATTCTCGCCACGTTCTTTACGACCACTTAGTCTACCTCTTCGGGCCATAGTTTCACTCTCAATAAACTGTTCTTACCTGCCACCGCTAAAGGATCTAACGAATTACTCAAGCAGAAAGTTACTGATGCGCAAAAGAAAAAGGCCCCAACAAAGTGAGGCCTTTTCGATAAGGAGTTGAAAGCTTTTATGCGTCTAGCGCGCGGCAGTCTTCCACAGTCCAACCGAGTTTAACTTTCTCACCCACTGACAGAGAAGCATGTTCGGAGGAGTTCGGAATTTTGACGATAAATTCATCATTTCCGCATACAGAAGCAACAGTACGAATATGGTCACCGAGATAGATCAACTCTTTCACAGTACCTTCAAATGCGTTCGCATACTTAGACTTTGCAGAAGGATTGACTTCTATACGCTCTGGGCGAAGAGAAAGCGTTGTACGACTGCCAACTGCTGAAGCAGCATCAATCTTATTAGAGGTTACAACAGATCCATCAACAAGTTTGACTTCACAAGTTTCGCCCTTAACCGACATAATTTCACCGACAAAAGTATTGTTTTCGCCAATAAACTGAGCACAGAAAGCATTGTCCGGCTTTTCATAGAGCACATCAGGCGCCGCAATCTGCTGAATAACACCATCATTGAACACTGCCACACGCGTAGACATTGTCAAAGCTTCGGACTGATCGTGTGTCACATAAACGACTGTAACACCCAGTTGCTCGTGAATGTGCTTGATCTCATACTGCATCTGTTCGCGCAGCTGTTTATCGAGAGCACCGAGTGGCTCATCCATAAGAACCAGTTCGGGATCAAAAACAAGAGCACGAGCGACAGCAACACGCTGTTGCTGTCCACCAGAAAGCTGCATAGGGCGACGATTGCCAAATTCACCGAGCTGAACCATATCAAGCGTCTTTTGTACTCGCTCTGCGACTTCAGCCTTATTCATCTGCTTGCGCACCTGCAAAGGGAACGCCAGATTTTCAGCCACAGTCATATGCGGGAACAGTGCATAGTTCTGGAAAACCATACCAATTCCACGCTTGTGTGGTGGCACATTATTGATCGGACGACCGTCAAGATAGATTTCACCATGAGTAGCCGGTTCAAAACCTGCCAACATCATCAAACACGTCGTTTTACCTGAACCTGATGGCCCAAGCATAGTGAGGAATTCGCCCTTGGCGATGTCCAGATTAAGGTCTTTAACAACAAGCTGTTCGCCGTCATATGACTTTTGAACGCCTTGAAAACTAACGAGAATATCTTCTGCAGACATGCCGCACTCCCTAAAAAGTCTAAATTAGAATTATGATTAACGGCCCGTGACGCCGCGGATTCGATCACTTCGTCTACGCAACAGCTCCACCGTAGTTAGCAGCACAATGGACAGTAGAACCAAGATAGTCGCGGCCGAAAGAATCGTCGGGCTAATCTCCTGTCGGATACCTGACCACATCTGTTTTGGAAGCGTATGCTGCTCCAATCCGCCGATAAACAACACAACGACAACTTCGTCGAATGAGGTAATGAAAGCAAACAATCCTCCAGAGATCATACCAGGTAAGATAAGCGGCATTTGAACCTTAAAGAAGTTATATACGGGTCCACCGCCAAGGCCGGCCGCTGCACGCATCAAAGACTGATCAAAGCCCACCAATGTCGAAGTTACGGTTATGACAACAAAGGGGATGCCAAGAACAGTGTGCGCAAAGACCAAGCCAGTGTATGTCTGTGTCAGATTTAACTCTGAATACCAAAGCGAAATGGCCGGTGCTGTAATAATAAGCGGCACGATCAAAGGCGAGATCATCATCGCCATGATCACCTTACCAAAAGGCATATAGGGTTTAGAGATAGCTTGTGCCGCCAAGGTACCAAGAGTGGTCGCCAAAACCGTGGCACAAATAGCAATGAAGAAAGAGTTTTTGGCCCCTCTAACCCACTTGTCACTACAAACCGTCGTAACAACCGCGTCGGAACAATCGCCAATCAGTAGTCTATACCAACGTAGAGAATAACCCTCAGGGTCAAAGGCTAGCATTTCTGGCGTGAAGATCAGGAAAGCTCCTGAAGTGAACGACAGCGGAATAACAGCCACGAGTGGTGCAACAAGGAAGAAAAAGACGATGGCGCAGAAAATTAGATAAGAATAGTGCCAAGCGCGTTGGGGGACTGTTGAATAAGGATGTATTGCCATGATCTTAACCCATCTTCATGTTGTCGATACCGACAATTTTGTCATAAACCCAATAGAGCGCCAAAATGCCAATGAGGAGTATCGATCCCATTGCACAAGCTAAACCCCAGTTAAGCGAGTTCCTCATGTGGTAATTGATTTGGTTACCGATTAGCTGACCATCTTTTCCGCCAACAAGTTCAGGCGTGATAAAGTAACCAATTGCAACGATGAACACCAAGATACAACCAGCGCCAATGCCAGGCAAAGTCTGAGGCATGTAAACCCTAATAAATGCCAATGATGGCGTCGCGCCCAAGTTTTGCGCTGCCCTCATGTAGGACGGCGGTATGGTCTTCATAACAGAATAGAGCGGTAGAATCATAAATGGCAACAGGATCTGAGTCATAACGATCAGCACACCATTATAGTTGTACATCATCGCCAGCCTGTTCTCGTCACTTAGCATCCCTGCCCAGACAAGGGTCGAATTGACCACTCCCTCCTGCTGAAGCATGATCATCCAGGCAACAATTCTCACCAACAGGGAGGTCCAGAATGGCATCAGGACACAAATCATCAAAAGATTAGAATGTTTGAGTGGTAGCGTCGCCAACAGATGGGCAACAGGGTATGCCAAAATAAGGCAAAAAAGCGTAACTTGAATAGACACAAGGAAAGTGCGCCACCAGAACATGTTGTAAACACGTCGGTTTTCAGGCTGCTGCACGATTTCAAGATCTGAATTTTGTTTTAGGTCGATAGAGTTAAGATAATACTCGTAGGTCCAATCTGACTCCATTATCGCAAGCGATTTCCAAGTCTCAACATTGGCCCATCGCTTATCGATCTTGATCAAAGCCTCTTTGTATGGGCCTTCCGTAACATCTTTAACCTTCTTACCAGTTTTTCTGACGAGAGAACGCCACCCTGACTTGGCATAATTCATTCGGCTACTAGCACGCCCTCTTTCCGAAGGCTTGCTTTCTTGGAAATCAAGAACAACGGCTTTGAACATCTCCTCATCTGGAAGATCTACCTGATCCCAAGACTTGAAAGCCTCGAAGGTTCGAGGAAAAACGTCGTTTACCAGCCTATCATCCGCGCTTCGAACCAGCAGCATGATGATCGGTATCACAAACATTAAGACAAGGAATACAAAAGGAACACTCACTAGTCCAACGGCCTTGAGTTTGTTTTGGCGCATGGAGCGCTCTAAACTAACTTTCAGAGGTATCCCGTTAGCGGTAAGAATGGGTCCGGATTCTTCAGCCATGAACTTATCTCTATTTTTTTCTTAGTAAAATCAGGTACTTAGAATTTGGGCCAGACAGATGCCTGGCCCAAATCTAGTCAGGTGGATTAACTATTTCCTTGCGGATTAGTTACCCATCCAAGCCTTAAAGCGCTCAGCAACATCATCACCGTTATCTGCCCACCAAGTTGGGTCAGCAAAAACTGATGTACCAGCTACGTCAGGACGGTTTGGCATGTGTTCCATGATGTTTTTGCCATTGTGGAACCAAGGCTCATTAGCAGCCATGATCTCAAATGCTGACTTACGCATTGGACCATAGTTGATGAACTTAGCTTGACCAGCCTGTTGTGCAGGAGCTGTTGCGTGCTTGATGAAAGCTTTTGCTTCAGCGAGGTTCTTTGTACCCTTTAGGATAACAAGCCATTCTTCTTCAAGAACTTGACCGTCCCAAACTGTGACGAATGACTCGCCTTCAGAAAGAACAGCAGCACCGATGCGGCCGTTATATGCAAGTGAGTAAGCAACTTCACCTGATTTAACGAGCTCAAGTGGCTTAGCACCTGATGACCAGAACACTACGTGATCTTTAATTGTGTCAAGCTTAGCAAAAGCACGATCAATGCCTTCGTCTGAACTCATCACGTCATAAACATCAGCAATCG
>CAJQQJ010000062.1 GCA_905480445.1 uncultured Alphaproteobacteria bacterium
TATGCCGAGGTTTCTGAGCAGGAGCGAAGTCCAAGCTCCAGTGGCACAAACAACAGCGCCACAGTGAACCCTTCCTTGTTCGGTGATAACGCCGGTTACTTTACCAGACGTTTGCTCGATTGTTCTGACAGCGCAGTTTTCTCTAATTGAAATCCCATCACTTTGGCACAGACGCGCGATTGCTGGCACTGACTGGGTTGGCTCACCACAGGCGTCCGTCGGAGTATAAGTCCCAGCATACCAACCTTTGGGATTACCTGGGATCAGCTCGGATACTTGCGCACGTGTCAAAGGGCGAATGTCTAAGCCTGAACCCTCAACACTTTTTGCCCAGTCTTGATCAGCCGCAAAAGCTTTCTCATCGTCAGCCAGGTAGATAACGCCTTGTTGAGAAAACCCGAGTTCGTCACCAATCAGCTGAGAGAAGTTCTTCCACAAAGTCATGCTCTCTTGCATGATGGGCAGCTCATCTAAGTCGCGTCCCTGTTGGCGTATCCATCCCCAATTCCTGCTGGATTGTTCACCAGCCACACGACCCTTTTCGCAGACAAGAACCTTTTGGCCCTTTTGAGCAAGGAAGTAAGCAGTCGAGATGCCCGCAATGCCTGCGCCAATCACAACGACATCGACGGCCTCTGGTAAGGGATCGTGAAAGGTAACCGGGGACTGGTCGCTATAGATCATGGTTAGATATCTACTGCCTTAGGCAGCCCTTGAATAGCTGACAGTCTTTCACCGGCATTTATACGGGCAACAACCACATCCTCTGCAGCTAGTTTCTTTTGACAGGCTTCCAGTAGGTTTGCTTCCAGTTCCAAGGGGACAACGACTATGCCGTCATCGTCGCCGAGGACGAGATCACCAGGGTTAACCGGACAGCCGCCACAAGCAATTGATGCGTCAACCGATCCGCCGTGTCCTTTGTGTGGGCCAGCGGGCACAGCGTTACGACAAAAGCATGGGAATCCAATTTCTTTGATCTCAGAAGCATCTCTGACAGCGCCGTCAACGACTATACCAGCAACGCCCTGAGCTTGTGCAGCTCTTGCCATTAAACCGCCCCAAACAGCGTTATGAAGATGACCGTCCGCTGCTATGACAATGACTTGGCTGGGATAGGCATCTTCTAGAGCAACATGCATGGCGGAGTTGTCGGCAACCATGGGGTTGACCGTTTTGGCTTGCCCGCAAAGAACCGTGCCTTCTCCAAGAGGAGAAATCTCGCCAGACATAGCCTGATCGCGGTTCATACAGTCAGATGCAATAGCGGGTGGTATCTTTGCCCATTGTGCCAATCGTTCAATGGTAAGTTTACGAAAATCGGCTTTGTGTCTGTAGATGGTCATTTCTTGTTCCTAATCGCTCGCGAAGCCTGAGCCAGCCTTTTTGTAAGCTTCTCTTGGCGGCGCGAAGATATCCAGTACTTTGGCGCCGTTAGGTCCGCCCTTCATAGTGTGTGGAACACCGCCAGGTGTGCGCCAGAAGTCTCCAGCAGAGACTTCAAAGACTTCATCACCTTGATAGCGTGTGACAGAACCCTCCAACAACAAACCCCATTGTTCTTCGGGGTGATGATGCATAGTACCCATTGCACCCGGATCAACAGTAACGACTGATACCATTGCCTGGTCACCGGCGAAAATGCGTGTGTTCAACCCCTCTGCCAATACCCGGTGCAGGCCTTGACTTTCGTCGTGCAGATTGAAGAAATTGTCTTTTTGACTGCTCATGGTTTGACCTAATCAATTATGAAGAGTTTACGCGGAAAATCACAGAAGACTTCGGCTGCGCCATCGGTGATTTGAAGAGACTCAGTTATTTCAAATCCCCAATCGTCTTGCCACAGACCCGTCATGAAGTGGAAAGTCATACCGGGTTGCAGCTCGGTTTTCTCTCCGCGTCTCAAACTATAAGTACGCTCGCCCCAATCCGGCGGATAAGAAAGACCAATTGGGTAACCACAACGACTGTCTTTTACCAGGCCGTAACGCTTCAGGGCTGCAAAGAACTCCAGTGCCACTTCCTCTACTGCGTTACCAGCACGAGCTTTTTCGATCCCTGCTTCTAAGCCTTCTTGGATAGCTTTTTCGGCATCGAGGAAATGTTGAGGCGGTTTGCCGAGAAAAACGGTTCTACAAAGTGGGCAATGATAACGTTTGTACACACCTGAAAGTTCAAAGAAGGTACCTTCACCGGCTTTTAGAGGTTTGTCATCCCATGTCAGATGCGGAGCCGCTGCATCTGCGCCAGTAAGTAATAATGGAATAAGAGCCGAATATTCACCGCCTTTGCCATCTACACCACGGTAGGCGGCGTCTGTGATCTCAGCAACGAGATCATTTTTCCTAACGCCCGGTGCCACTTTTTCGAGAACCCTGGTATGCATGGCCTCTGAAATCTTAGCGGCTGTCCTCATATAGTCGAGTTCTTGCGGTGACTTAATCGCACGCTGCCAGTTCACCATAGCCGTTGCGTCCGTGAACCTGGCGTTGGGTAGATGTTTAACAAGTGAGGCGTAGGCAGCAGCCGAGAAATAGTAGTTATCCATCTCAACACCGATTGACTGGCTGCTCCAGCCACGATCAGTAATAACAGACGATAGATAGTCCATGGGGTGGCGTTCGGTTGACTGAACGTAGTGGTCTTCATAGCCAATGATCCGACTGTGATCCATATAGACGGTCCGTTTCGCACCATTGCCGTCTTGTGCGCGACCGTACCAGATGGGTTCGTCCGCAATTGGGATCAATACACATTGGTGGACATAAAAAGACCAACCGTCATAACCCGTTAGCCAGGCCATGTTGGAAGGGTCGGTAACTATCAGGAGATCGATACCTTTTTGTTCCATTGCCCTTTTGGTTTTGGCTAAACGTGCGGCGTATTCTTCTCTCGTGAAAGCTAGTTCAACCGACATATTCTTGTTTCCTAACTACAGGCCCAGTCGCCAAGGCGGTTCATGAAATCTACACCTTGCTTGAAATCGGCAACTGATATGAACTCATCAGGCTTATGAGCATCAGAGATTGAGCCTGGTCCAAATACGATTGTCGACATCCCAAATCGCTGAAAATAGCCAGCGTCAGTACCAAAAGCTACGACATCACTGTCGTTTGATCCCCAAAGGTTAGAGACCAGCTCAAAAGCCTTTGATTGTTCTTCCATTTTCAGAGGCAACACTTGAGCATGGACGATGATTTCAATGGAGGTTTCCGGAAAGGTGGCTTGCATCTCTGGCTCTAATACGTTGGCCGCATAATCTTGGACCTTCTTCAAGATGGCCAAACCGTCATCTTCTGGCATGGGGCGAAATTCCCAAAAAAACCGGCATTCGGCGGCTAAAACATTGGATGCCTCGCCGCCTGAAATATGGCCGACGTTCATAGTGGTGTAGGGTGGGTCGAAAGGTGAGTTGGCTTTAGGTTTGGACGCGAATTCTTTGTTTAGCTGGTCCATGAAATCAATCAACTTCGATGCATAGACGATCGCATTAACACCATTTCGTGGGACGGATGAGTGGCAAGCGTGCCCCTTGATGACCGTTTCAATTTCGAAACCAGCTTTGTGAGAAATGATGGGTTTCATTTCAGTCGGCTCTCCGACTATGACGATTGCCGGTTGTTTGTCCAATTGGCTCATATGTTCAGTGAGAATGTCCGCACCAAAGCTGCCAATCTCCTCATCATAGGTGAAAGCGATGTGGAGTGGCTTTTTGAGTTTGTCTTTCTTCTTGGCAAGCTCTTCAAACTGAGCAAGAGTAAGGGCCAAAAAACCCTTCATGTCGACAGAGCCACGAC
>CAJQQJ010000063.1 GCA_905480445.1 uncultured Alphaproteobacteria bacterium
GATCCTCGCGGAAACGAACCATGGATTGGGTTAACTGACGAACAGGATTGGCAAAAGCAAAATGGAGTGAAGCAAATACTAAGGCTGCTGTAAAAATTGAAATCGCCAGCGATACCAAAAATATCCGCCAAGCATATCCACGAAGAAAAGCAACCACCGGCTCTTCGGAGATAACAATCTCGATGCGATCCTCGCGATCTTGCGGAGAGGAACCTAGAATACGGAGGGTCCGGTAAGGCTCACTGGCGAAAATGGTGCGGAAAGCCTCATAAATCCTTCCGGCGAAATTCGTTTCATGGAGATCGATGGTCACGGCCATGGAATCCGGCATATCACGAATAATCGCCATACGCGCACCGTTGGGCAGACGGTATGCAATCAGTTGCGCGCTGGCATATTCCAACAGTCTATCGCGGAGGTCCGGCGACAGCTCCTGATCGGGAGAGGCCTCCAGTGCTAAAATCGCCAGTTTCGCGTCAGACAGTTTTTGCAAAAGAAAATCTCTTTGCGCACGCCCAACGGAGGGGGCAAAGGCAAAAACCTCAGCGATCATCACAAAGAGAACAGTCAACAAAAGCAGCCTAGCGGAAAGAGAATTCCGCAAGCCTGGCATCAAACGACCATGTTTCTCTCTCTCGAGTTTATCTGCCACTCAGCCTCTCAGCTCCTTGGAGCGAATTCTAACCAAAACGAGCCAGAAAACGCACGACTTTTTTAGTTTTTTCACTAAAGAGTTTTGGTGTGTAGAAAGCACCTGCAGCTCTTTTATTGATTTCACCTCTTGTTGGATAGGGCGCAATCATGGAGGTCATAGCGGATATCTTAAGTTTGTTGGTGATCGCCAAAGCCCAAACCTGGATGATTTCACCGGCGTTTGTACCAACCATGGAGGCTCCTAAAACTTTGCCCTTTGCAGTAACCAGTACTTTCAGAAACCCAACTGTATCCTTTTCGGCCACAGCGCGGTCGTTACCAGAAAAATCAGCGCGCAAGACTTGATAGTCTAAGCTCTGCTCCTTGGCATCGGCTTCCGTCAATCCCACATTGGCGACTTCAGGGCTTGTATAGGTCACCCAAGGAACGGCTTTGTAATCCACTTTTGCGGGCAAACGGAAGAGCGCGCTGCGAACGATGATCCCAGCGTGATAGCCTGCCACGTGCGTGAACTGATAGGAACCGGCGACATCACCAGCCGCATAAATTTTGCGGTTTGATGTTCTAAGGCCCTTGTCGACAGCAATGCCCCTACGATCATAGTCAACGCCAGCCTCTTCTAACCCAAGGCCGTCAACAGAAGGTTTGCGACCCGTCGCGATTAGAACGTGACTGCCGTCCATAGTTTGTTCAATGCCACCTTTTTCAAAGCTTATTGTTGCGCCCATTGAAGACTTCGCAAATCCAGAAACCTTTGCGTTCTCAAAAACCTCAACACCATCATCGAGCAAAGACTGACGAACGATCTCTACCGCTTCCGGATCATTTTTCGGCATAATTGAGAACATTTCAAACACCGCTACGTCGGCACCTAGATGTCGAAAAGCTTGCGCCAATTCACAACCGATTGGTCCGCCGCCTACAACCAATAATTTTTTAGGTAATTCATCTAAATCAAAAATCGACTCGTTCGTTAGATGGCTAATTTGATCAAGGCCAGGAATTGGTGGCACAAATGCAGAGCTGCCAGTCGCAACAACGAAACGACGAGCACGAACGGTTTTGCCGTCTATTTCCAGTTCTTTACGGCCAGTAAAACGCCCGCTACCACGCAGAACTGTAACACCGAGCCCTTCGAATCTCTCCTGGCTGTCGTGAGGTTCTATTGTGGCGATAACGCCTTTGACATGAGCCATAACTTGAGCGAACTCAATATGGCTCAGGTTACCCTCGATGCCCATGGAGTTTGTCGCTTGAAAAGCTTTGGCTTTTTTGCCAGCAGCCAATAAAGTTTTCGATGGAACACAGCCATAGTTTAAACAGTCCCCGCCCATCTTGTGGTTTTCAATGAGCACGACTGAAGCACCCATTTGTACCGCACCAGCGGCTATTGAAAGTCCAGCGGAACCGCCACCAAGAACACAGAGATCAGGCGTTAGAATTTCATTCATGATTTATCAGTTTTCACAAAACGTTTGAGAACAATTGGAATCAACGCCAATAGAGCAAGACCAGCCATAGGGCCAAGGACCTTCCAGGTGATCAATGATTTGATTGTAGGAACCTGTCCACTATCAAAGATCGAGCCAATGCCGCTACCAATCGAGGCGAAGACAAAACATCCCGGTAAAATGCCGAGGGCTGTTGCGATGACGTAGGTTCTAAATTTGATGTTCAATAAAGCCGGTACGATGTTAACCACAAAAAACGGGAAAGCTGGCACTAATCGTAGAAACAGAAGGTATGAGAATGCGTTCTTGTCAAATCCGTCCTGTACTTTCGCGACCCAAGGGCCAGCCTTTTGCCTTAGTGTTTCGCCAAAGGCTGTTTTAACGGCAATAAACAAAGCGCAAGCTCCGATTGTTGCACCGATCAAAATCCAAGTGCCGCCAACAAAAGTCCCGAAAAGAAAACCGCCTGTTATAGAAATGATAGATGCGCCCGGAATTGAAAGGGCAGTAGCGGCGATATAAATCCCGATGAAAGCCAAAGATGCCACGAGAAAGTTGTCGTTCACAAAACCAGTCAAGAAAGCACGGTGATCAGCCAAAGTTTGGAAGGTCAAATGGTTGTGTAAACCTGAGGCAAAAATGACGATCATGACGGACAGGATCAAAAGAATCGGCAGGTACTTTTTCAATTGGAAAACTTTCTTGCATTTTGTGCAGGTATTAAAGTGAACCATAGGCACTTCGTTGGAGCCCGTAAATCGCAAAGCCTGTAAACAAGCTAACGGTCCATAAACTTTGCGTGAGCGACTTGTTCAATCCCGATTGAATTTGGTTTAGACTCCAAATTCCAGCGGCCACGACGTTAACTTTTGCAATGCGGACTTAAAGGGTGTAAAAAGCCGCATAAATCCAGTGACTTATCATTGACTCATATGGGCTGCGGGCTTATATCACGCCGCCAATAACCTATTTCTCTCTCATTGAATTGGAGATTCAATCATGAAACGCACCTATCAGCCTTCCGTGCTGGTTCGCAAGCGCCGCCATGGCTTCCGTTCTCGCATCGCTACAGTTGGCGGTCGTCGTATTATTACTAATCGTCGTGCCAAAGGTCGTAAGCGTCTTTCTGCTTAGGACTCTGCTCTTGTGAGCGGAAAAATGAATACTTTGAAAAAGCGAGCCGACTTTGTTCGGATCGCTAAGCAAGGTGAAAAGTGGGTCAGCCCCGGTTTGATTATTCAGGCCAAGCGGCGGCCCCTTTTGCTTTCTGGTGACAAGGAAACCGCACGATTTGGTTTTACGGCTAGCAAGAAAGTTGGCAATGCCATTGCGCGAAACAAAGCCAAACGAAGGTTGCGTGTTTTAGTTCGACAGTTCGCGAACGAAGTTGATCAGAATTTGGATTTCGTTTTGATTGCTCGTCATTCAACTGTTGACTATGATTTTGCAAAGTTGACCAGCGAAACAAAGCGAGCTTTCAAAAAGTTACCGGAACTTATTGAAAGAAAAGGCGCTGCAAAATGAGATGGCTCACGCTTCCAGTTCTCTGGTTGTTGAAAGGCCTGGTTTTGTTCTACCGTTACTTTGTTTCACCGCTCATTCCGCCGCGTTGCAGATTTGCCCCGACTTGTTCAGAATATGCGATGGAAGCCTTGTCCACGCATGGGCCATTTTACGGTGGTCTTTTGACGCTAAAACGGATAATGCGTTGCCATCCTTGGGGCGGAAGTGGATATGATCCGGTACCGGATCGATCCAGGGCGGACTGTAGCTGTCATTCCTCCGATAAAAACTAAACAGATTTAACTTAAGAAGGTTCTTCTCAATGCAAGATCAGAACAAAAACATGATCATGGCGATCGCTCTATCGCTCGTCGTTTTGCTCGGCTGGCAAATGTTTTTTGTTGCCCCAAAAGAAGAACAAGCCCGCAAGCTTCGGGCGGAGCAAGCCCAGTTGGCTGGTGATGAAGGAACCAGAGGATCCTCAGATTTAGGCGAATTGCCAAAACTGGGTGAGGCTTTAGTTGTTGAAATTCCTCGCGAACAAGCCATAGCAGAATCTTCGCGCGTTCAGTTTGAAAACACAAACATTCGCGGCTCAATCAATCTGACCGGAGGTCGCCTAGATGACCTTGTCCTTTCAAATTTCCGCGAAACCATTGCGGAAGGCAGTCCAGACGTTTCACTTATGTCGCCAGTAGGTACAGAGTTGCCATACTTCGCGTCTTTTGGTTGGTTGCTTAGTGATGCCTCTATTCCAACACCTAAGTCTGACACTGTTTGGACGGCTAATAGATCGGAACTCTCACCTGGTAACCCATTAGATCTTAGCTGGGATAACGGTGCAGGGCTGGTTTTCCACCGCACGTTCGCGCTTGATGAAAATTACTTGTTCACGGTCAATCAATCCATCGAGAACAACGGCGACACGACTTTGGAAGTTGCGCCCTATAGTTTGATCAACCGTACAGGCACACCAGAAGTTTCCCAGCTGTACATTCTACACGAAGGATTGGTCGGCGTTCTCGAAGAAAAGCTGCGCGAGGTGGACTACGATGATCTGCAAGACGATGGCAATCAGACATTTACGTCGACCGGCGGTTGGCTTGGTATCACGGACAAATATTGGCTTGTCAGTTTGATGCCAGATAAGGACGCCGCTATTACTGCTGGATTCCAGTTCCAACGTCGCAACAACCAGGACGTCTATCAAGCAAATCTCAAGCACGAGTCACAGACGTTAGCGGCTGGTGCGAAGATCGACGTCATGACGAGACTGTTTGCCGGTGCCAAGGAGATCTCGATCCTAGATCAATACACAGAGCAGTACGGTATCTACAACTTTGACCGCGCGGTCGATTTTGGTTGGTTCTATTATCTCACGAAGCCGATTTTCCTACTCCTGCAGTGGATCTACGGTTTGATCGGTAACTTCGGTCTGTCGATTTTGATTTTGACCGTTATGGTGAAGGCGCTGCTCTTCCCGCTGGCCAACAAATCCTATCGTTCAATGGCGAAGATGAGACTGCTTCAGCCCAAGATCGAAGAGATCAAAAAGAAGGTTGGCGACGACCGCCAAAAGCTGCAGCAAGAAATGATGGCACTGTACAAGCAAGAGGGTGCTAACCCACTTGCTGGTTGTTTGCCTATCATCGTTCAGATCCCGGTATTTTTTGCACTCTACAAAGTGTTCTATGTGACAATTGAGATGCGGCACGCACCCTTCTTTGGCTGGATCAAGGACATGTCGGCACCTGATCCCACATCAATCCTGAATCTTTTCGGCCTATTACCCTTCGACGCACCAACTGCTGGAATTCTTACGATTTTCTCAATTGGAATTTGGCCGATCCTCATGGGTATTTCCATGTACGGACAACAGCTACTCAATCCACAACCAACTGATCCAACACAAGCCCAGATCATGCGTTTTCTGCCTCTGATCTTTACTTTCATACTTGGCGGTTTTGCTGCTGGTCTCGTGATTTACTGGACATGGAACAACTTACTGTCTGTGGCTCAGCAGTGGATCATTATGCGCGGTACGAAACTTTCTGATCCAAGCGACCGCAAGAAGAAGAAAGCCTAGAACTAACCGATGGATGTATCAATCGCACCACTGTCAGAAGAAGACGATGCCAAAGACTTAGAATTTGGACGTAAATTCTTTGCCTCTGGCGTTGAATTCGTCATGGGTGCAGTAGATCTAGAATCTCTCCCGTCGCCTGACCGACCGGAAGTCGCCTTCGCTGGTCGGTCAAATGTTGGTAAGTCTAGTTTGATCAACGCGCTTTTCCGGCGCAAAGCCTTAGCGCGCGCTTCTAATACGCCAGGGCGGACGAGAGAGCTGAACTATTTTACCGTTCAGGATCGCATGTATGTGGTCGATCTACCAGGTTATGGCTACGCGAAAGTTACGCGGACGTTGGTAGAAAAGTGGACGAAACTCACACGACGTTACCTACAAGGGCGACCGTCATTAATGAGAGTCTATGTGCTTGTTGACTCTCGTCATGGCCTCAAGCCAAATGATGAAGAGTTGATGAAAGAACTGGATGTGGCAGCGGTCTCATATCAAATTGTTCTTACTAAAGCTGACAAGTGCAAAAAGACTCATTTGGACGACGTTCTGGTCAAGACTTATGCCAGTCTAAAAAAGCATTTGGCCGCCCACCCTACTGTAATTTTGACGTCGGCGGAAAAGGGCGATGGCATTGAAACGCTAAGATCCGAAATCGGAAAGTTCGTCGAAAAGAACTAAGCTAGAAAGAAACAAGGTGATTTTGTTATGATGGACTCTCTCACAACGGCAAGAACCCTCGTTGAAGCCCTTCCCTATATGCGGAAGTTTGCGGGCCACACTTTCGTTATCAAATTTGGTGGCCACGCTATGGAAAGCCCTGAGCTTTCCGCCCTGTTCGCACGAGACGTGGTCTTGCTGAAACAAATCGGCATCAACCCGGTTATTGTGCATGGTGGCGGACCACAAATTGGCGCAATGCTAAAGAAACTTGATGTTAAGAGTTCTTATGTCGATGGACTGAGAGTTACCGACGCCGAAACAGTTAAAGTGGTTGAAATGGTCCTTGCTGGTTCAGTGAACAAAGAGATCGTTCAGAACATCAACCAAGCAGGCGGCAATGCAATCGGCCTCTGCGGTAAAGACGGCAACATGATTCGCGCGTCAAAGGTTCAAAAAACAACCAAAGATCCAGAGACTGGCAAGCAAGTGGATGTTGATCTTGGCTTTGTTGGTGAGCCTGAGTTTATAAACCCACGTGTGTTGACAGCGATCGAGACAACCGGGATGATTCCTGTCATTGCACCTCTTGGTACTGGCGCCAACGGTGAGACCTACAACATCAATGCCGACACAGCCGCTGGGGCTATCGCCAGCGCTATCGGCGCCACTCGATTGTTCATGCTGACGGATGTGGCTGGTGTGTTGGATAAAGAAGGTACATTGTTGACGGCAATTGCGGCCAACGAAGTACCAAACCTGATTGAAGACGGTACGATATCCGGTGGCATGATTCCGAAAGTTCAAACCTGCGTCGACGCTGTCAATAACGGCGTCAGAGCAGCAACGATCATGGACGGCCGGAAAGAACACGCTATGCTCCTAGAAGTCTTCACCGAAACCGGCGCCGGCACGTGGATCAGGCCTTCAGAATAGAGCCTTCAGACCTATTCGAATAAGAAGAAGTAGCCGTAACTGATTATTAGGGCTGGTACAGCCGAATATACCGTAGCGATAACCGCCGCTTTCGGTGCAATAGCAATCGCTGGAAACAGAGCATCGCCATCGTTAGAGATTGCATTAGCTAGCTGTGCGGAAAACGGCACGACGCCGTTGAGATAGAGTGTGGTCATCACAATCTGCGGACCGCAGCCTGGTAGGAAGCCCACTAAGGTTCCAATGAGCGGCGCGAAAACAGCCCAGGTGCCAAAGAAACTGCCGATATCCAAACCTGCATAGTGTACAGCCAGTTCATAGGATATATAGCCTGCGACTACCCACAGCGTAATGAAATTTGTGTCAGCCATGACGGCGGTGGAACGACTGCCACCAATAAGATGGTTTTGCGAAAAAGTCAGAAGCGACGATTCAGAAGCCCAAAAAAGAATAGACAGAAGAGCAGCTATAGCAGCGACCAACAATATGCCGTCGTAACCAAACCAAGTTCCGATCCACCCCAAGGTATCAACTTGGAAGGCGATCAGGAGACCAAGTACAAAACCGGGAACAAGCAATCCGAACCAAATGGCCCGTTTCCAAATCGCAATCGGTGGCGTTGGTGCACAGTCCTCGTCACCTTCCAGTGATTGTTTGCGTTCTATCTCCAGAAATCCTTCAGGATGAGTC
>CAJQQJ010000064.1 GCA_905480445.1 uncultured Alphaproteobacteria bacterium
AAACCCAGAAATGGGGCGTGAAACCATGCCAAATTGGCTATATCCAACCCTAAAAGTTGCAAATAACTGATCCTACTGGAAATCCATCGCTAATTCGGTAATGTCAGACGGGAAAATAGGCCTTATACTGAGGTCTCAAACAATGACTTATACGACTATATTTTTGGTGTGCGTGTTAGTGTGTTTTTGGCGATATGAGGGTGAATGGAGCGAAAATGCTGTGTTGAACACTGTGTTCGCGACAGTGTGTGATTGCCAAACTTCAAAATAGTAGTTCGCCTCCCCCGACGATTACTTTGTGAACGAGAAGCCGCCTTCTATGTCAAAAGTTCAACGTGTAGTTTGCACCAATCGAAACCTGCCCATTCCTCGAAACCGAACTTTCTCCAGACAGTTCTCCACCGAACAAAGGTCGGCTGTAATCGAACTGAAGACCGAACATTTCGCTCGACTTTGTTTTTTCGCCAGTAAGCTCTATCCCATACTGCTCTCCGGTAACGTTATTTTCATAGGAGAAGTCTACTGACAAACCAGCACCACACGCATTTTGTGTCTCGCCCATTAAACGGTCACAGAAAACCATTGGCGTGATAGCCAGTTTCTCAGAGCGCTCTGGCAAGACATCATCGAAACGCTGTTCAACAAAGACGCGAAGACCTACAATTTCACCTGTAGAGAGGCTGCCGCTCTGTTCTATTGCTCCGCGAGTAGCTTCAAACTCCACATCACCACCCGGCGACCAAGCCCCTTCAAAACCTGCTCGCGGCATCAGCTTGTACTCACCTAGCATCGTTTCACCAGACACGGCAGCGCCCGCAAAGGCAGCAACGTAAGTGTAGAAACCGTCTGCAGTAACGACACCGCCGATGCGCTCAAAATCCAGGTCGAAGTTATGACGACCAGTAGCTGCCCCCAGATAGTAGTCAAGGTAGAGGCCAGTTTCGGAACGGCGTGCACCATAAAGGCCGGCGTTCAACCCAAAGCCTCGAATAGTGCCAGTCGCAAGGCTGGTGACATCGTTGTTGGTAGCATACGCCCCAACAAACCGTCCGGCCAAATGATCTTTCGTCCAGAAACTCTCAGACCCATAAGACAAGTTTGCCATGCCTTGTGCCATACCTTGGTCTGTTTTCAGGTAGCTCAAGGTACCTTCAAAGATGTTCCATCCATCACGGCGGCAGTCACGTGTTTCACGCCAAAATTCGCCATTCGCAGTCATACCGTCTTGATTGACGGTGGCATCGAGCCATCGAACAGTTTCAGAAGAATTTTTGCATTTGTCATTCTGTGAACGACGGCCAATCGCAACAAACTCGACCCTACGATTAAGCTGACGCCCACTCTCTGTTCCATTTGTTGCTATGGGCTGGCTTTCGCCAAAACCTTTAGCGCTTAAAGCATCAAAAGGCACACCGAGCTGATGTAATACTGAGACCACGGCAGACGCACGCGCTTGGCTCAGACTGAGATTTAAAGCCTCATCAGCGACATCGTCTGTATGTCCACCCACTCCAAACACAAATCCGTCACAGTTTGCAAGAAGTGCCGCTATACGGTCAATCGTGGCAAGACTGGGCTGTCGGATGCTTGCCGAGCCTGTGTCAAAAAGGATGGGTTCACGCGTCAGCAGTTCATTGATCTGAATTTCACACTCACTCGATGACCGTTCTTGCAGTCGACGCAAAGCACTTGATGCATAACCTGCCATCTGTCGGCTCTGCTGCGTCATCGTTGCGGCGAGATCGTCACGCAGAACTTCAGGCAAGTCATCTTCGATCAAGCTCACAAGAGGTGCCAGTGGGATGTGGTTATTAACGATTTTTCTCGAGTTCACACCGATAGTAAACGACATGTAATAGCTTCGCACCTGCGAGGCTGTAGGTGCAGCATCATAGGACACAACCTCGAAAATTTCAGAACTGGGCGTGCCTGGGTCAAGTGGACCCACTTGCAGGCCATTGCTGTCTGGCTCCAACAAGTAGCCGGGAGCATCCGTGATCAAGATCTGAAACTCTTCGCCGTCCAAGTCAGTACATGCTACTGAAAGATCGAAGCGGTAACGGCCATCCAAACCAGTCCGCTGCGGCTGCTGCCCTTCGTCCAAACAAGACGTTGCCACAGGAGTGCCATTTGCATCGGCGAACTGGAGCGTAACACCGGATATCGGCGCACCTGTTTTCGCATCATAAACAATACCTCTTGGGTCAATGAAAAGAATTTTGATTGTTGCCGTCTGAGGAGTGCCTGAGGTATTTTCGACATAGTAATTTACGTTAACGCTGGATCCAGTGAAGCCAGGAACAGGTGAAAATGTAACTAATCCTGTGTTCGTATTTACGGCCCAGGTTCCCTCGCCTTCAACTACCAATTCGGTCACTGGTCTGTTGTTAGCATCAAGAAGGCGCAGGGTAGACGAAACTAGTTGTCCTGCAGAACTACCCCCATCATTTGCTAATGGACTTACAGTTACTGGACCGTCCGAAGACTGACCAACTAGTTCATCGTCAGCAGCAAATAATTCATCTGACGCTTTGGCGCTAAGATAATCGACATATACGGTGGCTTTGTTTGATTCTGCGGCGCTTGACGAGGTAATCACGTACTCTATCGGGGTTGGATCACCCACAAAGCCTGGAGCGGGAGCGAACTGCACAATATTTCCTTCGCCGACGTTCCATATACCTTCTGCTTCTACATTCACTTGAGAGACAAAGTTTTCGTCTTGATCGACCAGTCGAACAATCGGTGAGCTGACGGCAGCATAGCTGTCATTAGTCAGAACACTTACGCCAACCAGATCGCCGATGGCATTACCGAAGCTTTTATCATCTATCGCTATTGTTGCCACATCCGTCACGTTGAGTGTCACATTTACAGCAGATGACCAGTTGCCTGCAGCATCCCCAGCCTCAACGCCATAGGTGAAGCTGTTCGGACTGGTCTCAAAGTCGTTGTTCGCAATTCCTGCAGCAACACCAGCTGCGGTCAGGGTGATCTTCCCATCTGATGCAATGCTGTAAAAGCCATCAGCCGAAGTGCCAGTCCCCGTCGCCGCAAACCGGAAGGCCGTGACTGCAACATCATCTGTGGCCACTACAGTGCCAACCAACGCATTAGCCGCTTGGTTTTCTGTATAGCTGAAGCTCTGGCTTGCCGTCACAACCGGAGCAGTGTCGATCGACGCTTGATAAGAGGTGTTAAGAAGCTGCAAAACAGAGGTTAATTGCGCTGCATTTTCAGAAATATCCGCGTATCCGTAGAGGCTATATATGCTTGAATTAGAGATGCCAAAAAAGATGTTGGTTGCTTGAGATGCGTCTCCATTGTCGCCCTCAGCGCAAATTAAGTCAACTTGGCTGGAGCTCCCATGCGCTGCCTGTGTGGCGGCGGGAACGGTAGCGTTATTATAAGGTATAGAAATAGTAGGTGCACTCAAAGAGTCGCCAGGGGCGGCACACTGATAAACAAAGCCAACACCTGATAGTTCATTATTACGCCATACCACAGCACCGTCGATTATAAACGTCTGCGCATTTCCATTAGACATTACTAATGATCCGGGAATATCGTTACCCTGGATGTTAAATAAACCATCTCCGTCCAGATCTGGCTGCATAAACCTTGCAGAGATTATTCCCATGTCTGAAAATTTTATCGGAAAATCAAGTTTTTGAGCGTTTTGACCCATGATTCCGATATAGCCACCACCCGGCAAAAATTCAAAATCTACAGTTTGCGCTTGCGCGCTCGCTACGCTTGAAGAAATCGAGAAGATAATTAAAAATATCCTAGAAAATTTAACAAAAGACAATTTCACGACAAGCAGGAGAATTTCACAGCAACGCAAAAAAAATCCCAAAATTTTGTCGGTGGCTTTAAAAGAGCCGCACCCTACGAGGCCAAATGATAATGCGGCAATGCTTGAAAACAGCACTAAACGCTTCATTTCTAAATTCCTTAACGATAAAATAAGCAAGCACATCTTAATAATTGATGGCAGCAATAGGCGCTAACATACACAAATATAAGGATAAATCAAAGATTATCTTCGCTGGATTCGAAGAATTATCCAGTTTTATGCAAAAATTGTCTGTTTATGGAGGACTCTGAGGGCATTCGAGAGCTGATCGCTCTTGGAAAGTTGTTTTGCGCCGGCGTGGACAAAAAACTCTCGACCTTTGCCACTTGGGTGAACTTGCTTCACTATTGTGTAAATAGGATGCTCGTTCGCGTTTTTGAATATTGAAAAAACAACCAGCCCTGGCAGCTGATCAATTGCATAGTCTTTCCAGTTCCCTGCGGCCACTTGCCGACTGTAGACATTAAGCAAGAGGCCGATCTCGCTTTTGTCAAAAAAGATGGGTTTAGAGGACTTTCCTCTTTTGTGGTTTTTGAATTTTTCTAAAGAATAGACATTTGACATGGCAGATGACAGATCTTGAGCTCTCGTTATTTTCTGAAACTTTATGTGAAAAATACTCTGCGTCCAGTCTTTTGCCATAATTTAGTGAGGATTAAGTGCTTTAAGCTCCCTTATCTTGTGTTCTGAGCCTTTTCGCTATGGTGCCGCGAAGTAAAAAGAGATAATAAACCGACGTTTGGTAGTATGATTTTCAGACTTCGGTCTGGCATTAGTTACAGTTAGTTTTTAGATACTATACTCTCGAGGGACTCGGTCAGTGGTTGATATTCTAGATGAAATCGACGAAGAGATTAAACAGGACAAGGTTTTCCAGTGGTGGAAACGTTACGGTCCATACGTTCTGGGGCTGCTTGGCGCAGTGATAATTGGTTCAGCCGGTTACTACGACTGGGGTGAATATAAGGAACGCAAGATCGAAGAACGTAGCCATCAATTTGCGCAAGCAGTTGAACTGAGAAATCAAGGTGATGAAGAAGGCGCAGCACAAGCTTTGGCACGCGTTGCAGATACTTCTGACTCTTATGCTATGCTAGCAAGTTTTGAACGGGCGAAATCGTTGGTCAACTTAGGCGACATCGAAGATGCTGTCGCCGTTTACGACAAAGTTGCGAACGATGAAGCTGTTGATGGTCTGTACCGCGAATTAGCGACCGTTTTCTCTGTTATGCAACAGCTTGATGCAGGCGATGCTGAGGTTCTGAGCAATCGTTTGTCTCCGTTAACCGGGGATGGCAAACCTTTCCGTTTCGCAGCCCTAGAACTGACGGCACTGTTGGCTATCCGTTCTGGCGATTTGGAAAAGGCTAAGAAATTGTTCGGTGACTTGCAAAAGAGCGAAGACTTGCCAGGGCAAATGCAGGCACGAGCGGGCGAGTACTTGACGGCACTTGAAATTAACTAACTGACTAAGACAGGGATAAAAAGAAGTTGCGTCTCGCATACACTATAGTTTTTGCTGTCGTTGCCTTGCTTCTTTCTTCTTGTGAAGCCTTTGTCGACAGCTACCGTGATTTTAGCGATTTTTCAGGCTTCGGCGAAAAAGAAGAAATACTGCCTGGCGAACGGGAGAAGGCATTCAAGACTTCTTCGACAGGCGGCGATCAGAATCAAGAAGTTCCTGCTGTCGTTCTTTCAAAGCCTTATACAAACAAGGATTGGACCCACGAGGGAGGAAACCCACAGCACCGCGTTTATCATGTAACACTAAGGGATAATCCCAAAGTAGCTTGGTCCGCGTCGATTGGTCGAGGAGCAAACAAACGTCGAAAACTGGTCGCTCAGCCAATCGTTAAAAACAACGTTGTCTTTACAATGGACGCGACATCGAAAGTCACGGCCTTTGATTTGAAAAACGGCCGTTCTTATTGGCAACGAGATCTGGTTCCGCTGCAAGAGCGTGATGGATATTTCGGCGGCGGTTTAGCTTATTACAAGGGTGCTTTGTTCATCACGACTGGCTTTGCTGAGATCCATTCTTTGTCGGCTCGCCAAGGTGCTGGTCGCTGGAGGAAACCGCTTCCTGCTCCTTCTCGAACTGCACCAACTGTTGCAGGTGGGTTAGTTTATGTAGTGACCATCGATAACCAGGTTCTGGCCTTTGACGTTATTGATGGCAAAGAAGTGTGGAAGTACCAGGGTGCAGCGTCGCAAACATCTCTGTTGGGCGGGGCATCACCTGCTGTCCACGGGAAAACAGTACTCGTGGGATTGAGCTCTGGTGAGCTGATAGCGCTGGACGCTGAAAATGGACGTGTATTGTGGAGTGACAGCCTGGCACCGTTCGGTGGAAATTCCGAGGCACTAATTTCAACAATATCAGCTGTGAGAGCGGCACCGGTTATTGACAGGAACTTTGCTTTTGTTTTGAGCCATGCTGGACGCATGGCCGCTTTTGATTTCTTAAGGGGCGTTCAGGTCTGGGAATCAGATGTTGGTGGGCAGCAATCACCAGCCATTGGACCAGACCACTTGTTTGTCATTACGGCTGACGGACGAATGGCAGCGCTTGAAAGAACAACGGGATTGGCACGATGGGTACGAGAACTTAGTAAGTTCGAGAACCCTAAGCGCAAAACCAGGGCTATCACTTGGTATGGACCTGTGCTGGCAGGAAATAAACTAGTTCTTGCTTCTTCCCATGGCCTTATGGTCTACGTCTCCCCTTACAGCGGACGCGTTATTGGCATTGAAAAGCTAGGCCCTGCTGTTGTTACATCTCCAATTGTCGTCAACAACACGCTTTTAGTGCTGAATGAAAACGGCCGTCTGATCGCTTACCGCTAGGTCGAAAATTATGGTTTCAGTTGCAATTGTCGGGCGGCCAAATGTTGGCAAGTCCACCCTCTTTAATAGGCTCGCTGGCAGAAAGCTGGCGATCGTTCACAATCGCCCAGGTGTAACCCGCGATTGGCGTGATTGCGAAGTCACAGTCGACGGTAAGAAGCTGACGGTTGTTGATACAGCGGGTCTCGAAGAGAGTTTTAATGAGACCGTTGAAGGCAAGATGAGGGCCAGTACAGAAGGTGTGATCTCTAGTGTTGATCACGTGCTTTTTGTGATTGATGCTCGAGCAGGCTTAACCTCTGTTGATGAACATTTTGCTCAATGGATACGCAAGACCGGCAAAGACGTTACCATTTTGGCCAACAAGCATGAAGGCAATGCTGCCTTTCCTGGATATCTGGAAGCGTTCTCGCTCGGCATGGGTGAACCATTGTCGATATCTGCTGAGCACGGGCTAGGTATGTCTGAGCTTTTCGAACTGTTTGCCGAATGGGTCGAAAAAGAGCCAGAAGAGGAAGAAGTGCCCGATCTGCCAGAGATGGAAATCGAAGTTCACGAAGGCGAAGAAGAGAGCACTCAGATCTATGCGGAAGTAGATCGCTCTAAACCTGTTCAGATTGCTGTTGTTGGCCGCCCAAATGTCGGTAAGTCAACGTTGGTTAATGCTCTGTTCGGCGAAGAAAGAATGATCACAGGGCCGCAAGCTGGTCTTACCAGAGATTCAATTTCTGTATTTTTTGAGACGCAAGACAGAACGGTTCGCTTGTTCGATACTGCCGGCCTGCGTCGTCAGGCGAAAATAACAGATTCAGTCGAAAAGCTCTCTGTGAGTGATAGCTTGAGAGCCGTCAGATTTGCCCAAGTCGTGATCCTGGTCGTTGATCCTGAAGACTTACTCGACAAGCAAGATCTGACCATTGCTCGCCGTGTCGTCGAAGAAGGCCGGGCACTGATTATAGCCATCAACAAATGGGATACTGTTGACGAGCATAAGGCTGTACTTCAGCGCTTGAACGACCGGCTTGCGACATCAATGCCTCAAGTGCGGGGAATCCCGACGCTGTCGATTTCGGCGCTGCACGGCAAAAATTTGGATAAGCTGCTTACGACAGCGTTCGACCTCTTCGAAACTTGGAGCACCCATATTGGGACTTCATTGTTGAACAGATGGTTGGAAGAAAAGCTCGAGCAACACACGCCGCCGTTGGTGAATGGACGTCGTGTAAAGATTCGCTATATGAATCAAGCAAAGATCAGACCACCAACATTTGTTCTGTTTGGAAATCAGCTAGCCGATCTTCCTGAATCTTACTCACGCTACCTGATTAACGCCATGAGAGAAGATTTCAA
>CAJQQJ010000065.1 GCA_905480445.1 uncultured Alphaproteobacteria bacterium
CATCATTTTTGAAACCGACCAAGGATGCCAGATCCGTTTCAACGACCCCAGGAGGTTTGGTGTTGCGGATATTGTTCAGTCAGATGACATATCCCAATCGCGCTATTTCAAAAACCAGGGGATAGAGCCCTTAGGCAATGAACTATCCGGTGAATTCATTGAGCAGCGCTTTAAAAACAGAAAGACTGTTATCAAGGCGGCAGTTTTGGATCAGAAATTCATCGTTGGCGTTGGAAACATCTATGCTTGCGAGTCGCTTTTCTTTGCGGGGATTTCACCAACTGCTTTGGCCGGTAGTATCACTGGAGACCGTGCAGAGGCGTTTGCAACTTCAATACGCGATGTTCTGCAAAAGGCAATTGCCGCAGGTGGGTCCAGTTTGAATGACTATGTTCAGGTCTCTGGGGAGTTGGGTTATTTCCAACATCAATGGGCCGTTTATGGTCGAGAAGGTGAAGACTGTAGAAACTGTGACGCAACAATTGAACGCCTTGTTCAGTCCAATCGGTCGACTTTCCATTGCCCTCGATGCCAGAGCTAATTAATAAGCCATCAAATCTAACAAAGGAATCAGGTTATGTCCTATAACAATATTTTAGTCGAAACTCGTGGTGCTGTTGGGTTGCTTACTCTTAATCGTCCACAGGCTCTCAACGCTCTGAACTCAGAACTCATGGGAGAGCTAGATCAGGCTTTGCGCGGATTTGAGGCCGACGATGCGATTGGCTGCATGGTTTTGACTGGCAGCGAAAAAGCCTTTGCAGCAGGTGCTGATATCAAAGAAATGCAGTCTAAGGGCTTCATGGATGTCTATATGGGTAATTTCATCACAGGTTCTTGGGAAACGCTTTCGAAAGCTCGCAAGCCGATAGTGGCGGCGGTTGCCGGTTATGCGCTTGGCGGTGGTTGTGAAATCGCAATGATGTGTGACTTCATCCTGGCGGCGGATACTGCCAAATTTGGTCAGCCTGAGATTACTATCGGTACGATCCCAGGTGCGGGTGGCACGCAACGTCTGACGCGTTTTGTCGGCAAGTCCAAAGCCATGGAGATGGCCTTGACTGGCCGCATGATGGACGCTGAAGAGGCCGAAAGAGCAGGACTGGTCAGCCGGATTGTTCCAGCCGCAGACTTGTTGGAAGAAGCCTTGAAGACGGCTACGAAAATCGCTGGTCTGTCTCGCCCTGCTGTTATGATGGCCAAAGATGCCGTCAATGGTGCCTATGAAACAACGCTGACAGAAGGTGTGAAGTTAGAGCGCCGTATCTTCCACTCCACATTTGCTTTGGAAGATCAAAAAGAAGGCATGGCTGCTTTCGCCGAGAAGCGTAAGCCAGAATGGAAAAACCGCTAATGTCACACTTGACGCGTGAAGGGGGCACGCTTATAAGGCGCGCTCAATTCAACTAGCGTCACATTTGACCATAGGATTCAGAAACATGGCTAATTCGCCATCCGCACGTAAGCGGATCAGAACAAACGAAACACGCACGGAAATCAACAACGCGCGTCGCACACGTATTCGTACTTTTATCAAGAATGCGGAAAAAGCAATCGCTTCTGGTGACAAAGATGCTGCTGCTGCTGCTGTGAAGGCTGCGATGCCTGAAATGCAAAGAGGCGTTACAAAAGGCATCTTTCATAAGAACACAGTCTCACGCAAGCTTTCTCGCATGACTGCTAGCGTTAAGAAGCTCGCTTAAGCAAGCCTCCTTAATAGGAATACAAATTTGAAAACGGCTGGTGGCCTAAGAGTTACCAGGCGTTTTTTTATGCCCAAATGAAAAGTTTGGCCAAAGCTGCGCGTTGCAAATTGCAAAATGCTTCTTAAGTTATTGAAATTGTTTAGCAAAGTCTAATGTTCGCCTAGACAGGCACGGCAATCGCTTGAAAACTAGGTGATTCCCTTTTTGTCTTTTGTGTGATTCATAGGAGGCCTCCATTTAATCGAGGTTATGCTATGAACAGTCCTGCATTATTAGACCATTTTTCGGCTCTTGAAGACCCGCGTCAAAGTTGGAAAGTGCTTTATCCCTTACCGGAAATACTCCTGATCGTACTGTGTGGAGTGTTGGCTGGCGGTGATGATTTCGTTGAAATTGAGCGCTGGGCCAAGCGCAAACTCGACTTTCTGCGCCGATTGTTGGCCTTTAACAATGGCATCCCATCACATGATACCCTGAATGATGTGATGAATGCACTTCCCTGTGAACTCTTTGCACAGTCTTTCACGAATTGGGTTTCAGCCTTGCGTGATTATGACCCTGACATTATCGCCATTGATGGTAAAACATCCAGACGAGCCCATGCTCACCATGGCCGTTCACTACATCTGGTCTCGGCCTGGGCCAGCCGTCAGAGACTGGTGTTAGGCCAGGAGCCCTGTGACGAAAAAGATAATGAAATCAGTGCTATACCACGACTGCTTGACCGTCTTGAGTTGTCCGGCGCTCTGGTGACCATTGATGCTATGGGCTGTCAACATGATATTGGAGCTGCCATTGTTGAGAAAGGTGCTGACTACCTTCTGGCACTGAAAGGTAATCAGAAATCACTGCATAGCGAAGTAGCCCTGTTCTTCCAGGTAGCCAAAGGTTTGGACAACCACACCACCACTGACGCAGACCATGGTCGTATTGAAATCAGACGTGCTTCAGTCTAGCCATGCCGTCGATTGGCTCAAAGGCGGCCGCTCTGCTCCTGGAGAACCGCGCTTCCCAGGACTGGCAACTCTTGGCATGATTGAAGCCGAAGTTGAGGCGAACGGCAAAAAAACCTGCTCAAAGCGCTACTATATCTCATCTGCAAAGCTGTCTGCTACACAATTAAATCATGGCGTTCGAGCCCATTGGGGCATCGAAAACCGCCTCCACTGGGTCATGGACGTCGTCTTTCATGATGACTTAATGCGGCTTCGAACCCAAAATGGACCCGCAAACATGGCTCTTATCAGACACACTGCAATCAACATCATCAAGCAGATACCAGACAAGGCAAGCCTAAAAGTTCGAAGAAAAACAGCAGCTTGGGATGATGAATACCTATTTAAAGCAATCACAAAAACAATATGATATCTTCAAGCGATTGCCGTGCCTAGACAGGGTCAAAAAAAATTGATGTTCTCTTTACGGACTTGTTGCAGTTTCACTGAGCATTAATACAATTGCAGGTGATTCTGGGGGAATCTTCTGAGGGCATTGAAACGAGTATATCGTCAGTGTCTGGTAAAGAAATGTTCTGTATCGATCACTGACTAAGAACAACCAACACGTCACTTGAATTGGCGGTTGAATAACAAAAGAAGCCCGATCACAATTTCGGGTGAATTGCTCTTTCATCGTGGAGAGCGCTGGGAATAGATAAAGGCTTCGAGAGGAAACGTGGAATTGGGGAACTTTGAACAAAGCGACTATACTCAGGCCTGGGAAGAAATTCGCACCCGCTTGACAGGACGTTTTGGTGACTCCACATTCCAGTCTTGGCTTGATCCCGTCAAACTAGTTGGCGTTGATGGTAGCAAGATTCGATTGTCTGTTGAAAGTCGCTTCGCAAGAGACTGGATTCAATCAAACTACTTGCCAGCCATTAAACAATTCTGGTCTGAAAGCGCAGTTAAGATCGAGGAAGTTGCTATTGAAGTTGCTTCTAACCAGGGTCCAGATCTGCGCATCGTCAATCACCCTGTCACTTCGCAACAGAACTCTAATGCGCCCGTTGAGAGCCGCAGCGCGAGTTTCCGAGAGCGTCCACCAGTTTCTAATAGCTATGACCTCGATCAAATATCGGCCGGTTTAGATAGTAAGCTAACCTTTGATTCCTTCGTTACAGGTACACCGAACGAGCTGGCCTATGCTGCGGCTCGCAGAGTGGCTGAAAACGAAGAAGTGGCCTTCAACCCACTCTTTCTCTACGGCGGCGTTGGTTTGGGTAAAACCCACCTAATGCATGCCATTGCTTGGCACATTCGCACAAGACAGCCTCATAGAAAGGTTGTGTATCTTTCAGCTGAAAAATTCATGTATTTGTTCGTGCGGTCACTGCGCCACAATACTGTGATGGATTTCAAAGAAACTTTCCGTTCTGTTGACGTTTTGATGATCGATGACATCCAGTTCATCGGCGGTAGAGAAGCGACTCAAGAAGAATTCTTCCATACGTTCAATGACTTAGCCAACCAAAACCGCCAAATCATTGTTTCGGCAGACAGAAGTCCTACAGACTTGGAGAAGCTCGAAGAAAGGCTTCGTTCGCGATTAGGATGGGGCTTAGTTGCAGACATTCATCCAACCAATTACGAATTGCGCTTGGGTATTTTGCAGAACAAGGTTGAACAGCTTGCAGTAAACATCCCTGAAAACGTTTTGGAATTCTTGGCGCAACGGATCACCTCTAACGTTAGAGAGCTCGAAGGAGCGCTCAATCGATTGGCGGCGCATGCCACTTTGATCGGTCGCACGATTAACTTGGAGTCGGTGAACGATGTTTTGCATGATTTGCTGCGTGCGAGTGATCGCAAAGTCACTATTGATGAGATCCAAAGAAAAGTCGCGGCGCATTACAATGTGAAGTTCGCTGAAATGTCATCAGCGAGACGTGCCCGCGCCGTTGCACGCCCTCGTCAAGTTGCCATGTATCTAGCAAAACAGCTGACTTCACGCTCTTTGCCCGAGATCGGTCGTAAGTTCGGTGGTCGTGATCACACAACTGTCATGCACGCCGTAAAAAAAATTGAAGAGTTGAAGTCGATTGACGCGACTTTTGCTGATGATGTCGAACTGCTAAGGCGCATTTTGGAGAGCTAATAGAGCTCTCACTCTTATTTCATCTAAGCTGTTATATTTTCTGGGATTTTTCCGAGTCTCTTGCTATAAAGTCGTGAGCAAGTTGGGCTCTGGAAACCAGTGTCGTTCCTTCAGGGTCCATCAGTGATAAATCGCTCTCGTTAAGGCTTCTTTTGAAGTCCTTTGAGACAAGAGAGCAGTCTGAAATTAGGGCAAGAAAAGAATATGGATGTCACGATAGAGCGCGCAGCCTTGCTGAAGGCTTTGAGCCACGTTCAAAGTGTTGTTGAGCGGCGGAATACTATTCCGATTTTGTCGAATGTTTTGATTGAAGCAGGAGAGAACGGAGTCTCATTGACGGCGACGGATATGGATCTGACCGTGGTCGAGACTTTGGCTTGTATGGTTTTGTCAGGCGGGGCTGTGACAGCACCCGCACATACGTTCTATGATATCGTTCGTAAGCTCCCAGACGGTTCGCAGGTGGCTTTGACGACAGATGTTGAGACTGGACACTTGGCCATCAAGTCAGCACGATCTCATTTTAATCTTCCAACCTTGCCGAAAGAGGATTTTCCGGCGCCAGGCGGTGAAGAGCTTCCTGTCAATTTTGAAATCTCTGCTGGCGATTTCCGCTCGCTGATTGATAAGACCCGTTTTGCCATATCGACCGAAGAGACACGCTATTACTTGAACGGCATTTACATGCACCCGAAGTCCGATGGTGACCAAGGTCCTGCTATGCGCGCTGTTGCAACCGATGGCCACCGTTTGGCGCGTGTTGAGGTGCCCATGCCCTCAGGTGCAGAGTCTATGCCTGGCGTGATTGTGCCAAGGAAGGCCGTTGCTGAAGTCCGTAAGTTGCTCGACAGTGCCGGTGACGATAACATCGCCATCGCCATCGCCCTCTCTGAGAGCAAAATTCGCATTGCAGTGGACGGCGTGGTTCTGACTTCTAAACTGATTGATGGCACCTTCCCTGACTATGAGCGGGTGATCCCAGCCAACAACGATAAAGAACTTGATATTGAGTGTGCTTCTTTCTCTGAAGCCGTTGACCGTGTGTCCACGATTTCATCCGAGAAAAGCCGAGCCGTGAAAATGTCGGTCCAGGACGGCCAGATAACTTTAAGCGCAAGCAGCCCTGACTATGGTATGGCGAGTGAAGAGTTAGAAGTAGACTATTCTGGCGAGACCATCGAAATAGGATTTAATGCTCGCTACCTCCTCGATATTGCACAACAAATCGAGGGCGATCAGGCGCGTTTTCTCATGTCGGACGGAGCCTCTCCAACCGTTATCTTAGATCTCTCTGACCAGGCAGCACTCTACGTCTTGATGCCGATGAGGGTGTAGGATCAGCATTTAGGTGGCTTTAGCGCTCGCAAAACCAGAAGATCAATACTCGGATGTACAGACCGAAGCGCAGCTTTGGGTTTCTCGGCTGTCTTTGACTGAGTTTAGGTCCTATGCCTCTCTCGACGTGTCGTTCGATGGTCGGCCTGTTGTTCTGACAGGCGAAAATGGTGCGGGCAAAACCAACGTATTGGAAGCGCTTTCTTTTCTAAGTCCCGGTCGAGGATTGCG
>CAJQQJ010000066.1 GCA_905480445.1 uncultured Alphaproteobacteria bacterium
CTTCCAACGGAATTTCGATCTCTTCAGGAATGTCACCGATCTCAGTTCGACGATCACCTAGGGCACCAGAGCCATAGAGTGCTTTGATTTCCTTGATTTGACCATTTATGGATTGCCACTGTTGATCTTCACTCTCCAGCAGGCCGACTAAGCCTTCGCGCTCTGCGATTAACTCGTAGTGCTCCTTGCGAATGCCTTCTTCTTCAAGCCGGCGCAATGACCGCAAACGCATGTTTAGAATTGATTCAGCTTGCACTTCAGTCAAATCAAACGTCGACATGATCACTTGTTTCGGGTGATCATCTTCGCGAATAATCCTGATCAGCTCATCGATGTTGAGATAGGCGATCAGGAAACCTTCAAGGATTTCCAAACGGTGATCGATCTTCCCCAATCTGAACTGACTGCGTCTAACAAGGACGTTGCGACGGTGATCTAAGAAAGCACGCAACACTTCCCGCAAGGACATCACTTGTGGAACGTTCTCGCTATTGAGTGCGTTCATATTAAGACTGATGCGAGTTTCTAGATCTGTTTGCTTGAACAATGATTCCATCAAAACAGCTGGATCAACATTTCGGCTTTTAGGTTCCAGAACTAATCGAATTTCTTCACTCGACTCATCACGAACGTCGCCGAGGAAGATGAGCTTTCTTGTATGAATAAGATCAGCGATCCGTTCAATCAAGCGTGACTTCTGCACCTGATACGGGATCTCAGTAACGACAATTTGGTAACTGCCGCCCTTTAGTTTCTCAACTTCCCACTTAGATCGAACCCGGAAACCGCCCTTACCTGTTTCATAGGCTGAAATAATAGAATCACGACCTTCAACCAGAACGCCGCCTGTCGGAAAATCCGGTCCAGAAATAAAATCAACAAGTTTGGTAATTGAGGCGTTAGGAAACTTAATCAGATGGCGCAACGCATCACAGATTTCGCCGACATTGTGCGGCGGAATTGAGGTCGCCATACCAACCGCAATGCCTTGGGCACCATTGGCGAGAAGGTTAGGGAAATTGGCGGGTAGAACGACAGGCTCATTATCTTCCGCATCATAAGTTGGACGAAAATCGACTGTATCTTGATCAATTCCCTCTAAAAGGCTGCGAGAGACTGCAGTCATTCGAGCTTCAGTGTAACGCATGGCCGCTGCATTATCGCCATCGATGTTACCAAAGTTGCCCTGGCCATCAACAAGTGGATAGCGTTGAGCAAACTCTTGCGCCAATCGAACCATTGCGTCGTAGATCGAACTGTCACCGTGGGGGTGGAACTTACCGATTACATCGCCGACCACTCTGGCAGATTTTTTATACCCCGAATCAGGATTGAGTTTCAGTTCGCGCATTGCATAAAGAATGCGGCGCTGCACTGGCTTTAATCCATCGCGAACATCTGGCAGCGACCGGGACATAATTGTCGACAAAGCATAGGCTAAGTAGCGTTCACTCAGAGCTTGAGAGAAGTTCACAACTCTAATTTCGCCTGGATTACTGTCTATAAGTGATGCGTCGCCGCGTTTCTTAGCCATCAATGTGCCTTGTAGGGATTAGTACTTGGTGCGATCCATAAACGAATCGGAGCGGATAATAGAGCCGACTCTGAAAATTTCAATCCAAATGACAATCATTTAGCCAGTTGTCAATCGGTCGCTTCTTTAGATAGTTCTCTTTGCAATCGATTAGTTAAGCGACTGTGTGCCTCGGGTAAAGGCTTGTTCTGCGCATGGAAAATAAACTTTTCAAAAAAGTAGCCTGTCATCTGTAGACCGTCGTAGACAGCCTGCAAGCTAGTCTCTTCTTTTCCAACCATAAAGCCAGGAAGTCTCAGCAATTTGTCTTTGTAGGGTTCCGCCGCTTCTCTCGAAACTGCACGTCCAGATCGCGGGCTGATATAGTCGAGATCTACAGTTGAACCAGTCGCTGCGCAGGACTTAAGATCCAGACCAAATCCTAGGACCTCCAACAAACGAACTTCTAGGAAAACCAACGTTTCGCCCCAGTAAGGTCCTGACAGCCCTTCCAACCAGGCCAAGGTCGCATCGTAGAGATTTGGATGAGGTTCTCGCTCAGGTAACGTTGTAGCCAACATGGTCATTGCAGAACTAAGGGCGTCTAAGCGCAAAGCGTCATCTAAAAAATCTGAAGCCCGCAAGCCCAGTGGCTCGCAAGTAAAATTCCCGAGCTGTTCACTCAATCTGCCACGCCAAGCGGCCTGCACCAAGTTTCCACGCTGATAGAGAGACTTCTGCCGCCGACCGTTTCCACCAGAAACAAACCCCGCATGACGCCCATATGTTCTGGTGAACATTTGCGCCACAAGACCAGACTCGCCATGAGGCTGGACAGCCATCAAAATAGCGGGTTCGTTCCAATCCATCCGTGATTCAGCGCGGTACTAAAGATGGATCAATGCCCATCTCGCGGTAGCGTTCCATGTCATCAAGCCACTTCTCTTTTACTTTTACAAAGAGGAACAAGTGCACTTTACGGCCAAACAAATCACTTAGGTCTCGCCGTGAATCTGCACCGACTTTTTTAATTTTTTGGCCTTTGTTGCCGAGAATTATGCCTTTGTGACCCGATTTAGAAACAATGATCGCTTGTTCAATTCTAAGATCACCATTGTTTTGAACGGCCCAGCTTTCTGTTTCCACAGTCAGCTCATAGGGAAGTTCCTGATTGAGATTTAGAAACAGCTTTTCTCTGGTGACTTCAGCAGCCAGCAAAGGGTTTGCCATGTCGGTAAT
>CAJQQJ010000067.1 GCA_905480445.1 uncultured Alphaproteobacteria bacterium
AAGGTCGACATGGGGCCGATGGTGGCGAGCCGCGAGCGGGACCGTTTTGAAAACACCATCCGCAAAGCAAAGGATCAAGGTGCCAAGGTTGAGCTCGGCGGTGGTCGCCCGGCGGAATTCAACCGCGGCTGGTTTGTTGAACCGACGGTTCTCACAGGCTGTACCCAAGACATGGACATCTTCAATGAGGAAAGCTTTGGACCTGTCGCCCCGATCTGTAAGGTCAAATCCTTCGATGAGGCCATGGAACACGCCAATAACTCTGACTTTGGTCTGGGTGCTTGTCTCTACTCAACTGACCTGAAGGAAAGCATTCGTGCCGCTGAAGAGCTAGAGGCTGGCATGGTCTGGGTCAACGCACCGCTGCTGGACAACGATGCTGGGCCCTTCGGTGGTACTAAAAACTCCGGCATGGGTCGCCAACTGGGCTCCGAAGGCCTCGATAACTTCCGCAACACGAAGACCGTGATGATCGATCCGAACTGCGAGAGCCAAGACTTCTGGTTGTTCCCTTACGCAGACGGCGAGATGGGACCTGGGGCTTAGGGACCTAACCAAACACGGCTAGTCATCCCAGCTGAAACGAAGAGGAGAGCAGGGATCTTTGTCGGCTTTGATCTCGAAATGGTGGCGGAGAGTTAGCTGAAACAAAGATCCCCGATAGGGTCGGGGATGACAATCGCTGTTTGTTGTAACAGCAAAGATACCACATCATCGAAATAGAAATTAGTATCCATCGACGATGTGACTAGAAGATAACGACTATTAGGATAATGCATTTTCCCCACCACGTCATCCCGGCGCAGGCCGGGATCCCTGTCCGGTGGAACTCAGAGGTTCCAAGAGATCCCGGCCTGCGCCGGGATGACGTAATGATTAGTGAGAGCCGAGCAAGAAACGGGAAGATGTGGGGCTTAGGCTTTGATAGTTTGAGGCTAGAAACAATCTACTAAGGACGCAAACAATGTCATTTCAAATTCACTCTCTGCCAGCAGAACCATTTGCGGATTACTTCGATCTTTCACAAGAAGAACTAGATGCGAAAGGTGCGCATATTGAGGTCGTTCAGGAATGCCCGGGCACGCCTTGCCGGGTGTCGATGGCGGATGCAGAGGTGGGGGAGACTGTGCTGTTGGTGAACTATGAGCACCAGCCTGAGAACTCACCCTACCAGGCTACCCATGCGATTTTCGTGCGCAAAGGTGCAGAGCAAGCGGCGTTGGCGGTGAATGAAATTCCGGTGCAGCTGTCCAGCCGTCTTATCTCAATCCGTGGCTTTGACGGCAAACACTTCATGCGTGAGGCCGATGTGGTAGACGGCCAACAGCTTGGTGAGGCGATAGAGACAGTTTTCTCGAACCCTTCTATCGACTACATTCATCTTCATAACGCGAAGCCTGGTTGCTTTGCGGCGAAGGTCACAAGGGTTTAAGGCTCAAGCAGGAGAAGCGAGTGGACCCAGATTTTTGGCATAAAATGTGGATCGAAGGGGATATCGGGTTTCACAAGAGCGAGGCCCATCCCCTGTTGGTTGAGTATCTGCCTCAGCTCGGCTTAGAGCAAGGTGACCGAGTTTTCATTCCGCTGTGCGGTAAAACCCGAGATATCGGCTGGTTGCTATCTCAGGGCTACCGTGTTGCCGGTGCTGAATTGAGTGAGATCGCCGTGCAACAGCTGTTCGAAGAGCTGGGTGCTGAGCCAAAAATTGAAGACTTGGGGTCGCTGAAAGCCTACCGAGGCGAAGGTGTCGACATTTTTGTTGGCGATATCTTCCAGCTTACGCAAGAACTCCTAGGACCCATTCATGGCCTCTTTGATCGCGGAGCACTGGTAGCTTTGCCGTCGGAGGTGCGAATTGCCTACGCCAAACACTTGATCCAGATTACGGCCGCCGCGCCGCAACTGCTGGTGACTTTCCTTTATGATCAGACCGAAATGTCCGGCCCGCCGTTCTCCATCACTGAAACTGAAGTGGCAGAACATTACCGAGCCGATTATCAGCCATCGCTGCTGGCTTCTGATTATTTGAAAGGTGGCTTCAAGAACTTTAGTGCAGTCAAGGAAGAGCTTTGGTTGTTGGGGCCACTTCACACTTGACCTCATATCCTGTCGCGATATCTTGGCGCTGAATTGACAAGACCAAACCGCGAGGAGGAACAAAGATGACGGGTCGCGGTACCAAGACCTATTACCGAACTGACAATGGCAAAGCCATATCAGACGAAGATGCCTTCACCATGTTGATGCTCTACAAACATCAAAACCTCTCCGTGGACAAGATTGCCAAGAGATTTTCCATTACTTCTTCAGATGCGCGGGTGATTTTGGGCAAAGGCGCGGGCGGTTCTTGTTGCGGATAGCAGGTGGTTAGTCCTGCAAAGTATCCAGCATTTCTAGCACGATTTCGGGCTTTGTTTCCGGATTGACAAAACAGAGCCTGTAAACTGGCTCGCTGTTCCAGAAAGTAGGAATACAAAGGATCGTGCCATCGATACGGTGACGTTCTGACCAGGCCGTCATTTGCTCGAGATTCCAACCGACGCGACGGAACAACAGGACCGACAGGTCTGGTTCAAACAGCAGGTCGAGGAAGTCGCGCTTCTTGATACCGTCGGCAACATCATGGGTCGTGGCAATAACTTGATCCACGGCTTTGGCATAGCGATCGGTGCCGTAAGTCGCGAGCGAGAACCATAAGGGCAAGCCTCTCGCCCGGCGAGAGAGGTGAATGGCAAAGTCGCTGGGGTTCCAGACTTCACGGTCGACCAGTTCCAGATAGGGTGCCGTTTGAGTGTTGGCCGCCTGAGCCTGTGCCGGGTCGCTGTAAACTAAAGCACAACAATCATAGGGCGCGAACAGCCATTTGTGCGGATCGACGATGAAAGAATGGGCGCGCTCCAACCCCTTAAACCGTGGGCGAATATCCGGCGAGACGATGCCTGCAATGCCGTAAGCGCCGTCGACATGCATCCAAACGCCTTCCGCCTCACAGTAGTCGGCGATGGCCTCCAGATCATCGATCATGCCAGCATTGGTAGATCCTGCGGTCGCCAGAACTGCGAAAACTTGCGTCTCAACATCAAGAGCAATGTTGAGGCTTTCACGGGTAATCCGACCGCGCTGGTCAACGGGGATCGAGACTGTGTCGACACCTAAAACCCTGGCGGCGAGGTGATTGGAGGAGTGGGCGTTTTCAGATATCGCCAATTTCCAGTCCGCTGGTTTGCCACCACGGTCGCGTACTGCCTTTTCGCGTGCCGTGAACAGGGCAGATAGATTGCCAACAGTGCCGCCAGAAACGAAAGTGCCACCGGCTCCTGCTGGGAACCCAGCCAATTCAGCGAGCCATTTCAACGCCTGGTTTTCGGCGTGGATCGCGCCCGCACCGGCCTCCCAGGCTCCAGCGAAGATTTCAGCGGCACTGAGCGCTAAATCGATGGAGACGGCGGCGGCGGAAGGGGCGGCGGGCACATAGGCCAGATTGTAGGCACCATCGTTAGCACGGATCGCGGGCACTATGACATCGGT
>CAJQQJ010000068.1 GCA_905480445.1 uncultured Alphaproteobacteria bacterium
TGACGACTGTCCAACACCATCAAACTGGTACATTTTTACTCCGGCCAATGGTGGGTTTTTACTCCGGCGTTGACAGGCAGGACCGGACCTGGACCAGGACCACCCCATGTGGAACCTGCTGTGCCAGGGTCAACGGCTATATCACCAGTGTGATAACCGATCATCAGGGAAGCACGACCATTGAAGGTCACGGTGAAGTTGTCATTGACGGAAACATCAGGGCCGGAAGCAACGGCTGAACCCGTACTGAGTGTCGTCGAGAGAGCCAAAACAGAAAGGAAAGATAGAGTGAGGGCGCTACGCGCCTTTGTTTTCATCATCGAAATAGTACCTGTAAAATAAGGGGCGTGTTAAAATCACGCTATAAAATTTTTATGAACCAAGGGTAACAGCAGAGTTGAATCTGCGTAAAGGAACTGCCGCCTGAATTGGTGCTATTAAAACTCTACTGTTACAAATTTGACACAAAAATGGTTACTTTTACTGCGACTCGGGAAGATTCGCCCTAGTCAGCACCTTCAAAAAGATGAAAAACTCAATCTGACAACTGAAAGATGTTCTCTACTTTGCATGACAAGGCCCCAGCAATTTTGAGGGCTAGAACAGTGGAGGGGACAAAAACTGAGTTCTCGATTGTATTAATTGTCTTACGTGTCACCCCGGTCAGCCGCCCAAGCTCTGCCTGGGTTAGGCCAGCGGCCTTGCGCTTTTCGCTCAGGCAGTTGTTGAGCGGGAAATCATTCACGTGCGTCTCGCCATTCCAGATATAGCAGACAGTGGCTGTAGGAAAGGCTGCCAACAACAAGAATACACCAAGCAAACTGTAAAGCGGATAGTGTCAAAGCCTCTTCATATTGACCAAATCCCAAAAAGAAAGTGGTCTGTATCACGAAGACGTAACCTAAAATCAACGCAGTGTTTTGATTTTCGGTCGCTCTTTCATCCTTCAAATCCGGATAGAAAGGCCTCAGTTCCTTGATTTTGTGGAGCTTCCTTTCAGCATAAAAACCTGAAACAAAAGCTATCAACAACAGAATTAACAGTAGGCCCTTAATCCATCCACTGTTGTTCCATAGGTCGCTTTGCAGCAAATAGAACCCGCTTGGTATCGCAGCAAACCAAATCGACAGAGCCAAGATCATATGAATGCGTAGTGAGTGACGACGCAGAAAATCGATCTCATAAGATGAGACATCTTTGTGCCGAAATGGTTTAGAAAAAGGATTCCACAACTCTAGACATGCAGCCCAAAAGACAATGAAACCGAAGGATAGAAGCGAGCTATCCCTCTCTTCCGCAAGCATCGCATAAATGAGAGTTAGTCCACCTAGAACACAAAAGATCAGAGGCCTAACTTTATGAACCAACTTGTTTCGCATTGGATCAACCATTCTACCACTCCAACCAAGTTTAGTCGGCCTCTACAAAACCGAACCATGTAACCTTTACGTTACACATAGCCAAACGAATAGGTAACGTCAAGGTTACATAACTTCGGAGGATTCAAAACAACTCACAGCCATAAACCTCGCCACAATGGGAACCTCGGAGAGTTGCTCATCCTAGAATACAACTCTGTGCTAACAGCGAGCCAACCACTGGCTAAAATCAGGCGACTCTTATCACTTGTGGAAAGCCGTCATGCCTAAGTCGGCTCCTTGCTAGCAGGCGGCGAAAATCAGACGTAAGGGGGAAGTGTTAGCCGCGATCAATTCAGAGCATAAACCATGGCCATCCGCCCCCCAATCCGACGCCCCTACCCCACTGAGCCTGGCAAGACCTCTATCGCGGGCCTTTACGCGTTGGAGAACATGTCGCGCGCGGTCATTGGGCCCGTTATCGCGTTGGAGGGCATGCGCATTTTGGGTGACGCGCAGCAGCTCTCGGTCATCCTTTTCGTGGGCTCGATCTTTTCTATGGCGATCATGCTGTCGTCCGGTTGGTTCATTCGCAAGTTCTCACGCAAGTTCGTCTTCACCGCCGCCTCTGTCATGGCGGTGCTGGCTGCCTTTTTCTACATACAAGAGAACGCTCTATCTTTTGGGTTGGCGACCGCGCTCAGGACCGCCGGTGCTGGCTTGGTCATGACCGTGGTCTCGCTCTATATTATGGATTTCATCCCTTCTGCCGACTTGCCCAAGGCCGAGGCCCGCAAGATCCTGATGGCGGCGTCGACCTGGATTTTCTTTCCCATCATTGGCGTTTGGCTTTGGACCAACCAGGCCCACTACAGCCCCTTTGTTGCCTCTGGCTTTATCGCGGTTTTGATGTTTTTGTTCTTCTGGTATATCCGCATCAAGGAAGCCGACTCCGTTCAGGCCCCAACCGCTGCCAGCCTCAACGTCTTCCAGGCCCTGCGCAAGTACTTCTCCAACCGCCATCTGACGATCGCCTACTTCATTGCCTTCACCCGCGCGACCTTCTGGTACATGCTGTTCACCTACAGCCCGGTCTATATCGTCCAAGCAGGCCTGCATGAATCCTGGAGCGGTATTTTCGTCGGCATCATCACCTCGGTCTTGTTGCTGTCAGATTTCTTCGCGCGCATTGGCCAGCGCTATGGCATCCGGCGGTCGATCCGGTTTTCCTTCTTTGTCGGCGGCATCTGCATGACCGCCATCGGCATCCTGCCAGAGCCAACGGTCTACGCGCTGATCTTCTGGTTTGTCGCCTCGCTAACCGCCGACATGCTGGACGTGATCGGCAACTTGCCCTTCATGCGCATCGTCGACGAGCAAGAACGTGTCGAGATGACCATGGTCTTCGCCACCTGCCGCGAGCTTGCCGTCACCGTTACCCCCGGCATCGGCGCGGTCATCCTTCTGTTCTTCCCACTAGAGGCCCTGTTCATCGTTTGGGGTGTGATGTTCCTGGCGGTCGGGTCGGTCGTGATGAAACTGCCCAGGCATGTGGGATAGCTTGTCGTTGCTGAGGCAGTCATCCTGAGAGAGCGTCAGCGAACCGAAGGATCTAGCGCAACAACCAAGCACTCACCCTGCCCTCTTCCCCGTCGAAGGACGGGGTCCAACTTTCAGCGGGCGTGATCTTGAAGGATTTGACGCAGATGCATGAAGACAAAAACTTTCAACATCCCATCGCTTGAACCCTGGACCCCGCAATAAATGCGGGGAAGCAAGTTAGACTTTGCAAAAGCCACCACACCCAACAAGACTGATTGCCAAGCCACCCAAACGCCTTTAGGTTAACCACAAAACAACCCAAGGCGAAAATGGCAAACCCTCAACACATCCAATGGCTCCTCGAAGGCGTGGAAGCCTGGAACAAAAGACGGCAAGAAAACGACTTCATTCCTGATTTTGAAGGTGTCGACATTCGATCAGCCTTCGCGGATGCCGATAAGCTGGATGAAAATGGCTATTTTGATCTAAGCGAAGCTAAACTAGGTGGAGCGAACCTACGTGGAGCGGACCTAAGTGGAGCGAACCTATTTAAAGCGAACCTAATTGAAGCGAACCTAATTGAAGCGAACCTACGTGGAGCGAACGTCAAAACGATTAATCTGCGTTCTGGAACATCAAAGGCAGAACGCAGATTAATAGACCTATCACATTGCCTCGACCTGACCCAAACTCAAGTTGATAGTTTGGACGGCGATAGCGGCACGCTCTTACCAAAAGGCTTAAAACACCCCATTCACTGGCCAGATTGGGATGAGCGAGATTTTGATCCAGAAAAGCCCTTTGTTTTTGTTTCCTACTCAACAAAAGACCTGAGCGAGGTCAAAGCTATCCGTAAGTTTCTGATGAACCAGGGCCTCAATTGCTGGTGGAGCCAGGACATCCTGCCCGGTGAAAACGCCAAGAAGGTGGTCGCTGAGAAACTGAAATCGGCCTCCGTGATTTTCACGCTTTGGACCCCGACCTCCCTTGAGTCTGAGGCAGTTAATGACGAAGCGGACTATGGCAATAAAAAGGGCAAATTCGTTCATGCCTTGTTGAGTGCCGACAAGCCGGGGCTCTTTTTAGGCCAAATCCAATATGCCGACCTGAGAGGTTGGACCGCAGACAAGGGCCTGACTCCCGAAATGGGTATTCTCTTGGCTGGCCTCAAAAACAAGATGAAGGCACGCAAAGCCACATCCCTGTCCCAAGCGACACCTCTCGCGGAAGCACTTTCAGAAAACGCCACAGGCAAAGTCGAGCGCCAACCGGCAGAACTTGATCAGATCGAGACCTATACTAAGGCGCTCAGCCGGGTGAAAGCGGTCCTCGATCTAGCGAAGAGTGGCAACCTGCTCAATGACGACCACGCGGTCGTTCGTGCGCTAGAACAAGTACTGGCGGAACACAGCACCGACGCTGGCTTCGTCCATGAGACCTTCATTGACATCAGAAACGAACTTGACCGTTTGATTCAAGCGAACTTTGTTCCCGATGACGTTCGTATTACTCGCCTACGCAAAGCCTTAGATAAAGCCGCACTCGATATCCGCCGCAGCCAGCCGGAGGTCGCAGAGGAAATCACGGGCCGTGCCGAGGCCATGATGGCAGAGACTTCTGACGAAGAGCTGCAAGCGGTGTTGGCCAACTATCCCGTACTGCCAGAAAATTCAGACGAAGAACTGGCAAAGGCCTTCGATGAAGACAAAGATCAGGTCACAAAGGATATCGAGGCCAGCGCAGACCCAGAGGCCGAACAAGAAAAAACCAGCCAGGCCTGGTACCGCCTCGCCCACCGCTCCGCCGCCTTCCGCCAGCTGGCCAGTAACCTTGACAGCAAGCTCGGCTCATCTGCCAAGGTGGTTGAGCGTCTCGACAAGCTGGTGGATACCTTCAGCAAGTGGTTTGGGCTTTAAAAGGGGCATAGATCCTTCCACTCACTCCGTTCGGTCAGGATGACATCGCGCTTGCGGAGGCCATTGTGAGAAAGCGACAGCAAGCCGAAGGATCTAGAGTACAAACATCACTCCAGAAGCCCCCTCCCTAGGCCCTCTTCACCGTCGAAGGACGGGGTCCAGCTTTCAGCGGGCGTGATCTTGAAAGATTAAACGCAGCCGCCCGACGATCATGACTTCAAGCATCTCTTTCGCGTGAGCCCTGGACCCCGCAATAAATGCGGGGAAGGGAATTGGCCTTTGCAAAAGCCACCAGTCCAAAGAACCTCGCCCTCACCCCAAAACATCATCCCGGAAATCCCGCAGCGAATACCCAGGATCTCCCGCCAGCGAAACACAAGGCCTCAAGAGACCCCGGATCAAGTCCACAATACCGTGCAGTTTAGTAAAGTCCCACCTTCTTCCCCGTCGAAGGACGGGGTCCAGCTTTCAGCGGGCGTGATCTTGAAGGATTAAACGCAGCTGCCCGACGACCATGACTTCAAACATCCCATCCGCTTGAACCCTGGACCCCGCACTAAATGCGGGGAAGTAAGTTGAGTTTGCAAAAGCCACCACTCCAATGACCCTCGCGCGCACCGCAAAACGTCATCCTGGATTCTCGCACGGAATATCCAGGATCTTGCACCAACGAAACACAAGGCCTCAAAAGACCCCGGATCAAGTCCACAATGCCGTGCAGTTTAGTAAAGTCCACCCCTCTTCCCCGTCGAAGGACGGGGTCCAGCTTTCAGCGGGTGTGATCTTGAAAGATTAAACACAGCTGCCCGACGACCATGACTTCAAACATCTCTTTCGCGTGAGCCCTGGACCCCGCAATAAATGCGGGGAAGTAAGTTGAGTTCGCGCACATCACTAGGGTCGAAACAACCACCAAGTAGGACGCTCCCCCTACCCCCTGCCGTCTTTCCAGCGGAAGTAGGCGATT
>CAJQQJ010000069.1 GCA_905480445.1 uncultured Alphaproteobacteria bacterium
TGTCCACGCCTGTTGGCGTGATGGCTGACCACGAAGCTCGCCAAAAGAATGTTGGCGGCGAAGTTCTCTGTCGCGTCTTCTAAGGAACGTAAGATGTCACGCGTTGGTAAAAATCCAGTAAGCATTCCCTCCGGTGTCGAAGTTTCCATCGATGGGTCTGTTGTAAAAGCTAAAGGCAAACTTGGCGAACTTTCGTTCGAGTTTTTGTCTAATGAAGTCTCTGTTGAAAAGACAGATGACGGAGTTCAAGTTATGAACCGTTTTGAGAGCAAGAAATCCCGCTCTCTTTGGGGCACAACAAGAGCCCGCATTCAGAACCTGGTTTTGGGGGTTTCTGAAGGCTTTAAAAAAGACTTAGAAATCGTTGGCGTTGGTTACCGTGCTGCAGTACAGGGGAGTGATCTCCAGTTGCAGTTGGGTTTTTCACATGATGTTAAGTACCCTATTCCACAGGGTATCAAAGTAACTTGTGAACGTCCGACAGCTATCCGCATCGAAGGTGTAGATAAGCAAATTGTTGGTCAGATCGCTGCTGAAATTAGATCCTATCGTCCACCAGAGCCCTACAAAGGTAAAGGTGTTCGCTACGCAGATGAATTCATCCTGCGCAAGGAAGGTAAGAAGAAGTAAGGCTCATGAAAACGGTACAACAAAAACGTGCTCACCGGAAACTGCGCAACCGAAGCCAGTTCCGGAAGAAATCAGCCGGACGTATTCGTATGTCTATTCATCGTTCTCTGTCCAATATCTATGTTCAGGTTATTGATGACAGTAAAGGTCAAACTATCGCTGCTGCTTCTACAGTAGACAAGGAGCTTAAGAGTTCTTTGTCGACTGGTGGCAATGTTGACGCTGCTTCAGCCGTCGGCAAGTTGGTAGCTGAGCGCGCCCAGAAGGCGGGCGTAACCGAAGTCGCTTTTGATCGTGGCGCTTATCGTTATCATGGCCGTGTTAAGGCTTTGGGCGATGCGGCTCGTGAAGCTGGCTTATCGTTCTAAGGAGAGAAGCAAATGGCAAGAGGACAAGAACGAGGCCGCGATCGGGAAGAAAGCGAATTCGTTGAAAAGCTAGTGGCAATCAACCGTGTGGCTAAAGTTGTTAAAGGTGGTCGTCGTTTCGGCTTCGCTGCCTTGGTTGTTGTAGGTGACGGTAAAGGTCGCGTAGGACAAGGCAAAGGTAAAGCCCGCGAGGTGCCTGAGGCAATTCGTAAGGCAACAGAAGCTGCTAAGAAATCAATGATCCGCGTTCCTTTGAGAGAAGGCCGCACACTTCACCATGATATCGAAGGCCGTTTTGGCGCCGGTCGTGTTGTTTTGCGCTCGGCTCCTGCGGGTACAGGTATTATCGCAGGTGGTCCTTCACGTGCGGTGTTTGAAGCGCTTGGTGTTGGAGACGTTGTCTCTAAATCAATCGGCAGCTCTAACCCTTATAACCTGGTAAAAGCTGTTTTTGACGCTTTGAAAAACTGCCAAAGCCCACGCCATGTCGCACAGCGCCGTGGTAAACGCGTCCAAGACGTGTTGCGTGGTCGCGTCGGTGAAGACCAAGGAGAATAAGCATGGCTACGAAAAACGCTGATACTCTAAAGGTCAAGATGACTGGCAGTTACATTGGTTGCACTGAAAAACAGAAAGCTAATCTCCGTGGCCTAGGCCTGAAGAAGCGCGAAACTGTTCGTGAACTGGAAGATACTCCCTCAGTACGTGGGATGATCGAGAAGGTTAAGCACTTGGTTGCAATCGTCGAGTAAATTTTTCTGGTATTTTTGCCAGGCGATCCAATATGAGGGTCTTGAAGTTATGAAGTTAAATGAATTAAGCGATAACGACGGCGCGCACAAAGCTAGAAAACGCGTAGGTCGTGGTATTGGTTCCGGTACTGGTAAAACATCCGGTAAAGGACACAAAGGTGCTAAGGCTCGTAGTGGTGTTGCCATTAAGGGTTTTGAAGGTGGTCAGATGCCACTTTACCGTCGCCTACCAAAAAGGGGTTTTGTGAACATCTTTGCAAAGTCCTATGCTGAGGTAAATGTCGGCCGTATCCAACAAGCAGTTGATGCTGGTAAAATGGATGCAAGTGCTGATATCGATGCCCAGGCTTTGCTTGCAGCAGGTCTCGTGCGCCGTGTTAAAGACGGTGTCCGTTTACTTGGAAATGGCGAACTGAGCGCGAAGATCAATGTGACAGTTGCAGGTGCTACTAAAGGCGCTATCGCAGCAGTCGAAAAGGCCGGTGGTAGCGTTACTGTTATTGCTGCGAAGGCCGAAGCAAGCGAATAGTTTGAAAGGAACGTCATGTTCCTGACTACGGAGAGAGGATAAAGGATGGCGTCAGCAGCTGAACAGCTAGCAGCCAATGTGAGCTGGAGCTCTTTCTCCAAGGCAACTGAATTGAAGCAGCGTCTCTTGTTTGCACTTGGGGCGCTGTTGGTTTATCGCCTTGGTACTTACATTCCGATGCCGGGTATCGATCCGGTTCAATTGGAGGCTCTCTTCAACAACAACCGCACCGGTATTTTGGGTCAGTTAGATCTATTTGCTGGCGGTGCCGTGAGTCGCATGTCCATTTTTGCGCTCTCGATCATGCCTTATATTTCGGCCAGCATTATCATGCAGTTGGCCTCCGCCATGTTCCCGACACTTGAAGCACTCAAGAAAGACGGTGAATCTGGGCGTAAAAAGATAAACCAATATACCAGATACCTGACAGTCGTACTTGCGCTGTTCCAGTCTTACGGCATTGCTGTAGGTCTAGAGTCCATTAATGGCACGCCGGTGATCGATCCAGGCTATTTCTTCCGTCTACAGGCTGTGATTACGCTAACTGGTGGCACAGTGTTCCTAATGTGGCTTGGTGAGCAGATAACAGCGCGTGGTATCGGAAACGGTATTTCCTTGATTATCTTTGTCGGTATTGTTGCCAACCTACCGGGTGCGCTTTACCTACTCATGGAATTGGGGCGTACAGAAGACAAATACCTGATGGTCTTTGGTATTATCATCATGGTTATCTTGGCTATTCTCTTCATCGTCTTTATGGAGAGAGCCTTCCGCAAGGTCTTGGTTCAGTATCCAAAGCGTGTGGTTGGTAACAAACAGTTCCAAGGTGACTCACAGCATATACCGTTGAAGCTGAATACAGCAGGCGTTATTCCAGCTATCTTTGCCTCTTCTATCTTGCTTGTTCCTTCAACACTTTCTGGCTTGGGCACGGCTTCAGGCAGTGAGTTCATGGTGTTCATCACCACGGCACTGGGTCGTGGGCAGCCATTGTTCCTAATTATATTCGCAGCCTTGATTATTTTCTTCGCGTTTTTCTACACAGCCATTGTTTTCAGCCCGGCTGAAACAGCTGATAACTTGAAGAAACAGGGTGGGTTTGTCCCCGGCATTCGTCCAGGAAAGCAAACTGCTGACTATCTTGATTACATTCTAACGCGGTTGACAACGCTGGGTGCCTGTTACCTAGCCTTGGTTTGTGTATTGCCTGAGATCCTTGTAACGAGAGTAGGGGTGTCATTCCTGTTTGGCGGAACGTCCATTCTGATCGTTGTGTCGGTAACAATCGACACAGTAGGTCAAATTCATTCTCATTTGGTGGCTCAACAATACGAATCACTAATTGAAAAATCTAAGCTTCGCAGCACCGCAAAATTCAGAGATACAAAATCCAAGAAGAAGGATAGAAAATGAATCTGATCCTACTGGGACCACCAGGGGCAGGCAAAGGTACGCAAGCGAAGCGTTTAGAAGACAAGTTCTCGATCGCACAGCTTTCAACCGGCGACATGCTACGTGCAGAAGTTAGCTCGGGTAGTGAGCTTGGTGTGACGGCGAAGAAACTAATGGAAGCCGGCGAGCTCGTGCCTGACTCTTTGGTCATTGGCATAATTTCTGGCCGAATTGATGATGAAGATTGCAAGAATGGTTTCATTCTTGATGGGTTCCCTCGCACAGAGGCGCAGGCCGAAGCACTAGACGAAATGCTGTCGTCGAAAGAACTAAAACTGAACAAGGTTGTGCAGTTGGTTGTTGATGAAGAGGCCTTAGTGGAACGTGTAACAGGTCGCTACACTTGTGCTAAATGCGGTAACGGGTACCACGATAAATTTCAGCAACCTTCGAAAGAAGGCGTCTGTGACAACTGCGGTTCTGAAGAGTTCAAGCGCCGCGCTGACGACAACGAAGAAACGGTTCGCACTCGGTTGAGAGCCTACCACGAACAAACTGCTCCTATCATTCCTTACTATGAAGCAAAAGGCCTTATGGAAAGAGTTGATGGAATGGCAGATATTGAAGATGTTACGAAACAATTAGAAAGAATTCTGGAGGCGGCTTAGTAGGTTTTTCAGATTTGGGGTTTTTGTTATTACCTCTATTGACGAAAGGCGAGGGCTTCGGTAGAAGCGCCTAACTTGCGGACAGTCTTGGCTGTGCCGCAACTTTTCTTATGGCCGTATACCAGAACTTATCTGGGTAAAGGAGACAACAACAGTGGCTCGTATCGCTGGGGTAAACATACCAACGCAAAAACCAGTGCACATCGCACTGACTTATATTCACGGCATTGGTCACACCAAGGCCAACGAAATCGTTTCAAAGGTCGGTATCGCTTCTGAACGTCGCGTTAACGAATTGACGGATGACGACGTCGTTCGCATTCGTGAAGTGATCAGTGAAGAATACCAGGTTGAAGGTGATCTTCGTAGAGAAGTTGCCATGAACATCAAGCGTCTTATGGATCTTGGTTGTTACCGTGGTCTTCGTCACCGTAAGGGACTTCCTGTTCGTGGTCAGCGTACACGCTGTAATGCGCGTACTCGTAAGGGCCCTGCGAAAGCGATTGCAGGTAAAAAGAAGTAATAATTCATTGTAGTAGGACAGACTACTGCAAGCAGATAAGGTTCGAAATATGGCTACGGCTCCACGCATTCGTCGTCGCGAGAAGAAAAATATCACTTCTGGCGTCGCACACGTGAACTCAACTTTTAACAACACAGTGATCACAATCACTGATGCGCAAGGTAACGCTATTTCTTGGTCATCAGCCGGTTCACAGGGTTTCAAAGGCTCACGTAAATCTACTCCTTATGCGGCTCAGGTTGCTGCAGAAGACGCAGGTAAGAAAGCTCAAG
>CAJQQJ010000070.1 GCA_905480445.1 uncultured Alphaproteobacteria bacterium
CTGAGATCCAAGGTCATGGGTAAAGCATGATTGGGACGGACCGCCGGTGTTTCTGACACAAGGGTCATTGGCGCGTCCTCCTTATCGAAAACGTCTTTGCCTACGTCGTAAGAGAAACTGGCAACGGTTTTCAAATCCCAAAGGTCGACCAAGCTGAAGTCGAACAGATTTGTCGGCGCAAAACTTTCTGTGCAGTGATGTTGGAAGCGAATGCCAGCGCAACTGAAACTACCCTCATCACTGTCAAACTCGGTGAGCGGTAGACGTTCTCCGTTGCACAGAACAGCATATCTCTGCTCATCCAAACCAATGGCTGTTAGGGCCAGTCGATCGACACCCTCTGTGTAGAGTGGTTCAAAAGCGTGATTGAGCTCCAATGCCGCGCCGTCATATTCAATTCGGCCAAGTGTCGGGTAGCGTTCTGTCCAAAGCTCAATGAACCATTGAGCGTCTAGATCCATGCCATGGTCATTTAAGTCATTGAGAAGACGATTAAAATCGGCCCAGATCACCGATGGCAAGCAGTAACGGTCATGATAAAGACTGCCCCAGCGTTGGAAACGACCCGTCAACGGCGCTTTGATACAGCGAGCAATCATGGCTCTTAGCAGTAGATCAAAGAGAATTGCAGTGCTTGTGTTTGATACACCATTTAGCCCGGTGATAGTCACCTCGGCTAACTGACGCTCGTTGGGACTGGCAGGCCACAGCTTCGAAATGTCAGCAATAAGCGCAGAGTTTTCTTCTGCATCTGGGCCAAGTATGCGTCTGATCCGTTTATCAACACGTTGAAGGAGTAGGCCTTGATCTGCAAGTTCGGGATCTTCAAGTGGTTCAAGATTACCAAGTGTTAGTTCGAGCTCATAAAGGCGTGTTTCACCGAGTGTTTCCGGTAACGCACCGTGAGCCAGACCTGGATTGATCAGGGGGACAGCACCAAACAGGCGGGACAGGCTTGGATAGTTTTGCCAAAAGAGTAGAAGGCCGCGCAATAAATCAGGGCGAGTATAGAAAGGACTGTCTTCTGCTGTACTGCCGCTGAGCGTTACACGTCGACCGTTCAGGAAGGAACGGCGCAGCTTTGGAATCTTGGGCAGCCCGTCCACAAAACCTCTTGTTTCGGCAATCGCTGATAGATCTTCTGAAAATTTGCGCATTTCCAACCAGCTAGGCTGCGCTCCGGTTTCAAAGAAAACTTCCATGGTCGATGCGGATAAGGTGAGTTTTCTAAAACCATCACTCTGCGAAGGCAAAGCACCGGTAAGCCGAACGGGTTGATCTGTGGCCTTAGCAACAACAGCGATTGCTTTCACCAAAGCTTTATAAGCACGAACGGTCAATCCAGCTGGCAAAGTAGCAAGCAGATAGCCAATACCGGGCTCTACTGTAAGGCATAACCCGTCTTCAGGAACTGCATCGGGGAGTGCTTTTTGGACTCTGTGTGAAGCCAGTGTGTCATCAGGGCTGAGATAAAGTTTTGAATGAGGCAAGTGCTCTGAAAGGTCTTGCCAGCTTTCGCTGTTCTTTCGCTTATCACGCCATTTCATCAAGAGTGCAAAGGCAGAAGGAACTTTCGCCTTTTCTTGTAGCCGATCAATGAGCGATTGCTTGTCGTCTCGGTCCTCTTCGTTACCTGGATCCAGCAGCGCTTCTGTTGAAAGCTCCTGAAGGACATCATCAAAGCCAGCAATGACAGCCTCTTCCGGCAGTCCAAGTTCTTTCGTGAGGCGTATAAAGAGCACTTCTGCGTCTTGGATCGTTGGATGACGGGTATGATCCGGGTCCGGCCAGGGATCAGGTGCATCCCAGAGCGCTTCCTTTTTGCCACGTTCGTGCCATATCAGCGACCATACACCAGTCTCGGCCCCGTCGGTTAAGGACCTTTGATCTGGATCAAAGTGTAGAAAACCATGAGCTGCAACTTGTTCCTTCAGGCTTTTGACCAAACGGAGAGAAGGTAAAACCACCTTCTCGTTTTCTTCTTCAGTGTCGACTGCTGGGTTTTGCGCATGACTAAAACAGAGACTCGTTGCGGTGTGTAAACTGTGCCCAGCTGCTTGTATTGTTGCGTCAATTCCTTTGGCGGACTTTTCAATCTCGGCCCAATGGTCTTTACCGACTAGGTCTGATTTCTCAGGTGTCCAGGCAATCAGCTCGGCGTTCAGCTTGTGGTCAAACTTAACCGAAGCTCGTTCGCTGCTGCCAGACAAAGGCGCCGCTAAATCCGGGGTCGGGGAATTTGTTAACGCTAGATAATTCTGATCAATCGGCTTCCCAGTCGAAGGATCAAGTCCAACCCAGCCAGCCCCCGGAAAGAAAGCTTCGGTCCAGGCGTGGATCGATGGCTTCAGTTTCTTGTTTTTGCCAAGTTGTTCCGGCAATCGATAACCAACAGTAAGGCGTGCCCCAAGACCTAGGTTTCTAAGTACTTCGGTCAACAGCCAAGCCAAGTCTCTCGATGTACCCTTTCCTTGCTGCAGCGTGGAATTTGGTGACTGAACGTGCCCACCCGTTTCTCGGTCTAGTGTGATGTCAGATTTTATTTTCTCCAACAGAAGGGAAATTGCTTCCGTAGTCGCCAATTCTTCCCGTGGGAGGGAAAGCATCCAGTCTTTGAAAGCTCCCTCCATAGCACCGGCTTTTCCAAAGGATGCTAGTTGCTGCTGTAGCTCAAAATCGTAGCGGAATGGAAAACTTGATGCTTCAGGCAAAAGTCCTTCAAAAGGATCAGAGTGTTCTTCCAATTCCACGGCTAGCCTTGTCGTCACGGAGAACTTTTTGACGGCATCTGGAACAGTGACTTTAGCCAAGAAGTTGCCATAGGGGTCCTGTTGCCACGATACCTTGGAAGAGGCTGGCTCGATGTCTAACTTGAAAGAGGCCACCTTTGTTCGACAATGTGGCGCGGGTCTCAGTCTTACAGACTGTGGACCCAGACGCACTGGCTTATCGTAGGTGTACGAACTGTGGTGGTTTATAACCACCCGTTTGGTCACTTTTGTATGTCCCTAACTTAATTCCCAGAGCCGATTTAGTTTTCGAGTCTTATGCTACAGAAGAAGAGTGGGTTCCAGAAGATTTAAGCCTGCTCAACAGATTAGTTTGCCTATTGTCCACATGCCCCATACAAGAAGTGAAATTGCCCTTCATTCAAACCTCCCTATTTGGACCTTGATTCTTGCCAGCCAAACATTTGATTCTTGTGCTGATCGTCTGTTTGACGTGGGCGTACAACTTTATCGCTGGCAAATACGGCGCCGATCATTTTGGGCCTTTCCTGGCAACAGCATTGAGGTTCGGGATCGCTTTTTTCTGCCTTGTACCGTTCGTTTTAAAGGTTAGGAAAACGGAGATCATACCCTTTTTGACGATTGGATTCGTTATGGGAATATTGCATTTTGGGCTGGTGTTTTCTGGGTTCTATCTTGCAGGGGACATCTCCTCTTTGGCAATTCTGTCTCAGTTGCACATTCCCTTTGTCGTTTTACTTGGGATCTTCTTCCTGGGCGAAAAAATTGGAGTTTGGCAAACAGGCGGTATAGCCATCGCCTTTCTTGGCGTCATGATTATCGGTCTTGATCCTGTAGTGCTACAGTATCCATGGTCCATGCTCATAATGGCGTTAGCTGCACTCATGTTGTCGGTCAGCCATGTTTTGATGCGTCGCCTGCCTGATGCCAATCCTTTGGCGCTTCAGGCATGGATAGCCGGGACGGCTGTTCTCGGTCATACTACATTGTCATTCATTTTTGAAACGGGCCAACTATCAACCTTCGCAAGTGCTGCTTTTAAAGAATGGGGCTCGGTTATCTACTCGGCAATTGGCGGTACAATTGTTGGTCATGGATTCGCGCTCTACCTCATCCAACGCTACCCTGTAAGCACGATCAATCCTTACTTCCTGCTCACACCAGTTTTTGCAATCGCAATGGGCGTCTTTATCTGGGGAGATGAACCTGGCCTGGGGCTTTGGGTTGGTGGTGCAATGACCTTGTTGGGCGTGGCAGTCATTACGTTGCGGCAGAAGAAGAAAGCTCAGTCAACGACTAGTTAGCGGCTGCTTCCCGTGTCGCTTCGCATTTTTTCCACTTACCAAGATCGAAGTGAAGGTGGTCGTGATGTGCTGCGTTGCTGTAAGGAGTGAGGACCAACTGAAAAATATCACAAGCGTCATGTGTGATAGCCTTTAAGAAGGATGCGTGATCTTGCCATTCACCGTCCCAATCTTTGTCTACTGAAACAACGCGGCCGTCTTTCAGTGTTACTCGGCCAATATCAATCGCGTTGCCGTAACCATGTTCACTTACTTTGCCCTTTGATCGATAGCGGCAGGAATAACCAGAGTACTGGTGAAGTGTTGAGACGGGGCTTCTAAGGATTGCATTGGCGCGTCGTTGGACAGAGTTTTCAACCCAGTTGGCAAATTTGATTGCGGTGTTGCAGTTAACGATGGCAGCAGATTTTATTTTGACAGCGCCAATGCGGGTAATGCGAACTCCTTGATTGAGATTACAACCCTGTGCATTCCTGATCGGATCAACGACGGTATAGGTGACACGGTGGCGTGCTAACTCTCTTTGACAAAACCCAGGGTCAATCGTTGCGGGTGGTGTTGTCAGAATTTTTGTTGGGGATTGAAGAGAAGCAACCTTTCTAGCCTTCTTCTTTTTGGGTTTAGTTTTGGTAAGTTTCAGCTTTTTCTTAGACGCCTTTTGGTCTGCTTGTTGGCTTTTTGCGGAACCACGGGTCGTTAAAGAGGCAACTTGGAAACCGCTAGGCTTAACCCTCGGCAGAAGAATAACCTGCGCACCCAATTTCAGAGACTTCGGCACCACCGCTGGTGGTTGGCGAACCTGCTTTCGACCAGGCTTGGGTCTTGGCAAAAATGAGTTAGTATAGCGTTTGGCAGGCTGTTCCGCGCTATCCTTACTACTCTCAGTCTTGACTTTAAAAACAGGTTTTGGAGTCGGAAGAGGCGGCGTTTCAGTCTTGGCCAATTCGGGTGCAAGTGCCCAAATACCTATCAACAGAGATAAGAAAGCTCGACGTGCGATGAACATAAAAGAGTTCGACCAGCTGTTTTCATTGTCATAGTTAAAGCAGTAGGTAACTGCCTAGTTTCTTTCATCTTTATAACCAGCAATCGTGGCAATACGAAGATAGAAAATGGTCCAAATGATCTTTGTGCCTGCTTTAATGACGCCATTTAGAGTCCCTGAGATCTTCGAGACTCCAATACGGTTCCGGTAAGAGACCGGAACGTCTCTTGTAGTCAGTTTGTATGCCGCTGCTTTGGCTTGCATTTCGACGGTCCAACCGAAGTTTTCGTCCTTCATTTGAAGCTTGTTGAGACGCTCTCTATTTATAGCTCTAAAGGGGCCAAGGTCGGTAAAGCGATAGCCCCAAAAAAGCCGTATGAGAAAACAGGCAAGTCCATTGCCCCAGATCTGTACGAAATTAAGTGATCCTGGTTCTGACAGTCCTAAAACTCGGGATCCAATTGTTAGATCAACACCGTCATCAATGATTGGGTCGAGGAGAAGAGCCATTTCTTCTGGATGATCACTGAAATCTGCATCAAGGAACACTGTAATGTCTTCTGATCCGGTTACAGACAAGCCGGTTAGGCAGGCTTTGCCGTATCCTCGTTGCGGTTCAGAGACAGCTTTGGCTCCATGCTTCTTGGCAACAGAAAGGGTGTTGTCGCTTGATCCGTTATCGATCACAAGAATAAGATCAACAAACTCAGGAATATCCTTAAGCACGAGTGCCAGGGCCTCTTCCTCGTTTAGAGCTGGAATGATGACTGCGATTTCGTGGTTCTTATACAGCGGACAAATCTTTAAAAAGCGGGCGTTTTTGCTCAATGGCGAACAACACCAGCACGGGAATAAACTGCACCCAAACTAAGTAGCTATCGTAAATGACTTCTTGTCCCCAGTAAGCAAAGTAAAAACGAAGATAATAGAGTGATAGAGTTTCTGTCAGCACCAAAATTGAAGGCCTTGGCATGAATACAAGGAAAACTAAGGCCCAGGGATAATACCAAGGGAAAACAGTGGGACCCAATAGGAAGAGTAAAGTGGTTACCCAGAACATGGACGATAAAAGTGAGTTCTTTTCGGTTGGGGCATGAAAGAATCTGTATGCGATGAATGTAATCAAAACGATGACGATGAGGAGACGAGCAACGCCATGAGCAAGCCGCCAGGCTCCTACAGGTTCTTCAACAAAACCCGACGTTATAAACCAGCTAAGACTGTGTATTAGCGAGTAAACACCGTCGTTCATTTGCCAAAGCTTTGAATATGTCTCTAAACCATTTGAACCGTCGGCGTTTTGAAAAAGCAATAAGGGGCTTGCCAACAGGCAGGCACCCAAAGTGACGGCAAAAGCTGTGCCGAAAAACATAATCTTCTTCTGCCACAGGAACTTTAGGAAGAAAGGTAGAAGGATGATCGGCCAGAGCTTTACGCCGACCGCGGCTAGTAAGGGAAAGCAAGCGAGAACCGGTCGATCAATCCAAAACAAATAGATCGCAATAAAGAGGAACATGGTCAGCACAGCATCAACATGCAATCCGTTTGAAAACTGCAGGATCACCATCGGATTCCACCAATAGATCAGAGCCCATAGCGGCGATTTATTCAATTTCGTCAGCGTTAGGCAGATGAAAAAGAGGCCGACCAGCTCAGACAAAAGTAACAAGCCACGCCAAGCTTCAAAACTCCAGGGAGTCATCCAATAACTGATGGCAAACCATAGTTGAGCAATAGGAGGATAGACAGTCGTTAGATCTGGGTAATTGACCTGGGCCAACGTGGCGGCACCTGACTTTGCCAAGATCTGCAATTCCATTTGGAACGTGCCAAGTGCATCAGGGTCTACAAAAGTACTTGGTGGATTTGCGAATGAATTAAAACCATTGGCCAGTAAAGCTCCATCCCAAAAATAGCGAAAGATGTCATCTTCTAAAATGGGCTCAGAACCTATGAAGATTAACCTAGATAACAACCCCAACAGAAACAGGCTGACAAAACCTGAACCGAAACCTGGCAGTTGTTTTCGTTGTTTAAAAAGCCAGAAAATCGCATAGAAGTAACAGGCCGAGGCTGAAAGAAAGACGAGTAAAAACAAAAACAGCGGCGTTGTTTCACCGCGCCAATCATGTGGTAAAGCATGGCTCAAACAAGCAATAATCCCGAGAGACAGCGCTAAGAGTGACCCAGTGACCAAAACTCTGAAAGGCAGTTGTCTTCTATCGCGATCCTTCAAACGAAAAATGCCTTCTAGCGCCCGTTGATTTGCCAGTTGTAATCATAGTCGGAGATTTCTTCTATAGCCACCAAACTAGCTTTCAAATCAGGGTTCGCAAACTGGCGAATGTGATCAATTATCTCCTTTTCGTCATCTCCGAAATCATCTGCATACCAAGAAAAAATGGACGAGAGAAAAAGCTCTCCGTCCTCTACTTCCACGCCGCGAGGATGGTTGATAAAGGCTTCGGCACTTTGTGTGAGTTGTTGTTCTAGTATAACGCCTTTGTAAGCGGACATCGCTAAGTCTGGGCATCCTATAGAGGCGCAATTTACGGCGTAGTGGATACGGGGATCCGTGTGAAAGGCTCTCAAAATTTGGTGTTCTATGTCGTCTAGGCTGAGCTCCAATTCCATCACGGTGATACGTTTATCTTTCCAAGGCCCACGGTTAAAGAAACCGCCATCGATTTCTTTGATCGATTCAACCGGATAAGCGTCCAAAACAGTTTTAACGGTTAACGCATTGTACAGATTGATCCAGTAAGCCATTTGCTCGGGCTTATTGTGTTTTGTGACGTCCAAATGCGATAGGGTTTCAAGATAGTTGTTGAGACCGTCTAACGATTCTGTTTTTGCGAGGTTGTAGTCAACAAAGTTCACACCATTCGTTGCCTTGTAGACGTATTTTTCAAGGAATAGGTCCCAGAAATCGTGATTTATCACAGCCTCAGCGTCGCTGTTGTGCCTCGAAAAACGGTCAAATTCACTGGCTTTAACAGAAGTGAAGGAGAGGGAAATGGCAACAAGAAACAGAGCCACGAATAGAATTGATTGATGTGGGCGTGTAAGCAGCATTTGAAATCTAACCTTAGAAAACGACTGTTTGATTGCTTGTAATCTCCATTAGATCAAGTGCAACTGATTGTTGTTCACGAATCCGTTAAAGTAACTTGAACTAAAAACCAGGATTCCAAGAATCGAGAACTATAGAAATTGAACTATTATTTGGCTATATTTGATGAATATTGTTGCACTATTGAAGAGTTTAAAAGAAAGTGCCGCAAATTGATAAATTTTAGAATTTGATACAAATCAAATGAGTAGTTCTGGGCAGGATCGATCGACTTTTAGAGG
>CAJQQJ010000071.1 GCA_905480445.1 uncultured Alphaproteobacteria bacterium
CCTAAGCTCTGTCGTGTCGTCAGAGTCTTTTACTTTCAACCAAGCTTGCTCGTCCGCTGGTCTTGGCAGTTCAATGAGCGTTTCATAAATGTAGGCATCTCCATTGCGGTAGCGAATACGATACCAAGGAAGGTTTCTGACCTTGCCTGTCACATGAACTTCGCTGCCAGACTTGAGTGAACCAACACGCGCACTTTCCGTGGTTGGTTGGGCTCTCAGGTTAGAACGACGTTTGGTGACATAGACCGCGTTCATACGGCGAACAGTGAAACGCAGGGGCTCTGGTTCTGGTTCCGGCTCGGGTTCAACAATGGCTTCCAGCGCATCGATCTTCTGCCTGGCGATGCCTACATGAGACCTCAGCTTGTTTTCGAACACAACATTTTGTTTGCGATTGGATTTTCTTGAGACTCGTCCTTTGATGCGGCGCGCAAGCTGTTCTGAGCCTAAATTTTCGCGATCAAGCAAGGTGATGAGAGCTTCAGCCAATTTGCTTTCTGGTTTGTTTCTCAAGCGCAAGGTTTTCTTTTCTGTGTTTGCCGAAATAACCATTTGACCGTCGTTAGCTGCAACGGTCGCCAAACCAGAGCCCGCATCAATCAGACCTAAATCTTTCATGATGTCGTTTTGCCAAGCGGCATCAAAGATCACGATGGATTGCCCGCTGCTAATGGACAGTTGGTCAGCAATCAGAGAAGCATCCATTAAGGCATGGCCAGCATGCAGCAGAACTGACAGGGAGGCATCAATTGGCACAATGTAGGAATGGCCTCTGCGGTGGGCGCCGTGGCCGTTGTAGTAGAACACAGACAGATCTGCGTCCTTCGCAGTGTTAGAAAAGCCTACGATTGAACGATAGAATTGGGCTCGGTTCAGGTTCTTCTGCCTGGTGACAGTAAAGCCAAGTTCTTCTAGTTTAGCCGCCACCTTAGCAGCGTCATCGTCGGCATTGTGAATACGACCAAAATTGCGGTAGCTTTCATTGCCGATAACCAGTGCCACTTTTTTGCCAGCTGCCCAAACTGATGCTGCAGACATCAACATCACGAAAAGCGTGACGACAAAAGTGATGGCTTGGCCAAATTTCAATCGGTTTGCCATGATCCGGATTTCCTCCCTTGAGAACGTTTCTTAATGCTTGTTCTTAGACTTAAGCTAGAGCTTATCTTAAAGCCAGCTTTGGGTCAAAAGTAAGGCTTGCGATAATGCATAAAATTTTAGAAATGTCTAATCCTGATCTGATTTATTGTCTGCCCTATGGAAAAATCATTTTATTTCCGTCATAGTCTTGCCTAATTGCACCCTTTTCGGGTAGGACGCCCGCAGAGAACAAACCTCTTCGAATCTTCAATTCTATTGCTGGGATTAACATGGCTAGAAACAAAATCGCGCTGATTGGCGCAGGAAACATTGGTGGCACCTTGGCTCTGCTTGCAGGCCTCAAGGAAATGGGTGACGTCGTACTCTTTGATATTGCTGACGGCATTCCTCAGGGTAAGGCTCTGGATATAGCAGAAGCAGCACCAGTTGAGGGCTTTGATGCTAAGGTCATTGGCACGACAAACTATGCTGATCTTGCTAACTCGGATGTTGTGATCGTCACAGCCGGTGTGGCACGCAAGCCAGGTATGAGCCGTGATGATTTGCTGGGTATTAACACCAAAGTTATGAACTCAGTCGGCGAGGGCATCAAGAACAACTGCCCTAATGCTTTTGTAATCTGTATCACCAACCCGCTCGATGCCATGGTTAAGGTTTTGCAAGAAGCTTCTGGTTGCCCTGCGAACAAAGTTGTTGGCATGGCTGGTGTTTTGGACTCAGCGCGTTTCCGTTGTTTCCTTGCTGACGAGATGAACGTTTCTGTCGAAGATGTGACGGCCTTTGTATTGGGCGGTCATGGTGACACAATGGTGCCAGTTGCCAACTACACAACTGTTGCTGGTGTAGCGATGCCAGAACTGATCAAGATGGGCTGGATCACACAGGCTCGTTTGGACGAGATCATTCAACGCACACGTGACGGCGGCGCTGAAATCGTTGGTCTGTTGAAAACTGGTTCTGCTTTCTATGCACCGGCTTCATCGGCAATCGAGATGGCTCAGTCTTACCTTGGTGACAAGAAACGCGTTCTACCTTGTGCGGCCAAGCTTTCCGGTCAGTACGGCGTTGACGGCATGTACGTCGGCGTTCCTTGCGTCATCGGTGAAGGCGGCGTTGAGCGGATCTTGGATCTAACACTAACAGCTGACGAACAAAAAATGTTCGATGATTCTGTTGCCGCTGTTCAGGGCCTCAACGATGCCGTTGCCGCTTTGGTTGCTAAGGGCTGATATCTAGTCTGATTGTATAGACAAGCCATGCTGTTTAATAACGGCATGGCTTGTTGATCAGACAGAATTGCCCCGGCTTTTGGCTCGCGTTCCATCGCTTGTCTAATCCCATGTTGCAAAAGCGCCGTTTTTTGTTTAATGAGCGTCATGTAACGAAAGAACAAACTTCCTCCCCAGGAATCTTCTCTTAACCCTCAAGGATTAAGTTACCGCGCATGAATATTCATGAGTACCAAGCTAAAGGCTTGTTGAAGAAATTTGGTGTCGCTGTTCCAAACGGCTCCGTCGCTTACACCCCTAAAGAAGCTAAGAAAGCCGCAGAAGAAATGGGCGGCCCGATATGGGTTGTTAAATCCCAGATCCATGCAGGCGGACGTGGCGCAGGTCGCTTCTCCAACGATCCAGATGGTAAGGGCGGCGTGCGCGTCGTCAAATCCATCGACGAAGTCGTTGAAAGCGCGGATGCCATGTTGGGCAATGTCCTCGTGACAAAGCAGACCGGCCCTAAAGGTAAGGAGGTCAAGCGCCTCTACATCGAAGAGGGCTGTGATATCGCACGAGAGCTTTATCTGGGCATGCTGATTGACCGCGACAGCTCTAAGGTTGCCATCATTGCCTCAACAGAAGGCGGGATGGAAATTGAGGAAGTCGCTCATGATACACCTGAGAAAATTCTAACAACAACCATTGATCCTGTCACTGGCATGATGCCTTTTCATGCGCGCCGGATTGCCTACTCGCTGGGCTTAGAGGGCGGGCAGGTTAAGTCAGCCGTCAAATTCTTGCTGACTATGTACAAAGCATTCATCGACATGGATGCTTCCATGGTTGAGATCAACCCGCTGGTTGTGACTGGTTCAGGCGATGTGATTGCGCTGGACGCGAAGATGAACTTCGATGACAACGCGCTCTACCGTCATCCTGACATCGAAGAGCTGCGCGACGAAGACGAAGAAGATCCCATGGAACTTGAGGCCAGCAAGTATGACCTCAACTACATCAAACTCGACGGTAAGATTGGCTGTATGGTCAATGGCGCTGGGCTGGCGATGGCGACCATGGACATTATCAAGCTCTATGGTTCTGCCCCTGCTAACTTCCTGGATGTTGGTGGTGGTGCCACAACGGAAAAGGTAACTGCGGCGTTCAAGATTATTCTCTCTGACCCAAATGTCGAAGGGATCTTGGTGAACATCTTCGGTGGGATCATGCGCTGTAACGTGATCGCGGAAGGCATCGTTGCGGCGGCGCGCGAAGTTTCCTTGAACGTGCCTTTGGTGGTGCGTCTAGAGGGCACGAACGTAGAGCTGGGCAAGAAAATCCTCGCCGAATCGGGTCTGCCGATTGTTTCTGGTGACAACCTTTCGAATGCCGCTGAGAAAAT
>CAJQQJ010000072.1 GCA_905480445.1 uncultured Alphaproteobacteria bacterium
CAGGCCATGTCCTTTATTCCAGAACTTGAGGACAGCAACGGGCGTTTAGGATTGGAGGCTCATGTCGGCGAGCGTGGCGTTAAACTATCAGGCGGCCAGCGCCAACGTCTCGCTATAGCGAGAGTCTTACTAAAAGACGCCCCAATCCTGGTGTTAGATGAAGCAACTTCTGCTCTGGATTCAGAAGTGGAAGCAGCTATCCAGGAAAGCCTTCACCACTTAATGGAAGGTAAAACAGTGATCGCTATCGCGCACCGCTTGTCGACGATTGCCGCTATGGACCGCCTGATTATCATGGACGGTGGTAAAATCATTGAGGACGGCAGCCACGACGAACTGCTGGAAAGAGGCGGGCTCTACGCTCAACTCTGGTCTAGGCAATCTGGTGGATTTCTCTTGGAAGAGGATGTGGAACAAGCGGCTCAGTAGTATGGGGCCGCGCCAGTCTTTCTATCCCCTGATCTCATATAAACTACCTGTTTCAGGCATAAAAAAGCGAGAGCAACACCAGCCGAAGCCTTCTATTGTTTTCCAGCAATTAGAGAGTCTTCTGCCGGCCGGAGGCCTGTAAACTACATTTAACCTTTCAAAGTTAAGAAAAATCTGTAAGAAGCCAGCCCAGTTCAATTGTGAAAATCTAAAGACGCCATGCCATCCTGTCCACTTTGTCAACAACATGATCTAGCAGTGATCTCCAAGAAAGATCGCCAGAGTAAGGCTTTGGAAACACAACTTTGCAAGTCTTGCGGAACTGTATTCAACAACCCCATTCCTTCAGATGAGGAATTGGCTAAGTTCTATACCAAAGACTATCGCAAAAGTTATAAGAGTGTTGCTGTTCCCAAAAAGAAGCATTCTTTGCGGGCTTTCAAAAGAGCGCAAGGTTTCTTTGACTCGAATAAGGAACGATTAGCAAAGGTGGAAACCTGCCTGGACGTCGGAGCCGGAGGCGGCGAATTCCTCTATCTTGCAAAGCAACGTGGTTGGCAAGCACAAGGCATCGAGCCCAACGAAGGCTACGCCAATTCCGCCAAGGAATTTTACGACGTCGACATCTTCTGTGGCATGATGAGCGATACAGACTACGCAGAGAATTCTTTCGATCTGATCCGTCTCAACCACGTGCTGGAGCACATTAACGATCCAGTCAGCTTTTTAGCTCAGTTGAGAAACTGGTTAAAAGACGACGGTCTTCTCTATGTCGAAGTTCCAAACATTAAGGCCTATGCCGCCCTTAGGACTAAAGGCAAAATCTTTCACTACGGCCACATATTTAACTTCAGCCCCTGGGCGCTGCAAGGCTGTGGCAAACTAGCAGGCTTTGATTTGGCAGACGATGGTCCCGCAGAATCAACTGCTCTTTTCTTCACGAAAGGTGAGGCTGGCGAAGCTGGAGACTTAGTAAACTCAGCAAATTACGACGATGTAAAAGCTTGCCTAGATCGCCATTATTCTGGCGCTGCAAGACCTTTTAGCAGCCGTATAACCAAGCCACTCAAAAAGCTCGTTCGCCACATTAAAGAATTTGGCAAGGAACGGCGTTATAAAGACCGCCACTCCATTGGCCAAGATTTCTCCGACTAAATTAGGACACCGCGGCCAACAAGACTGCGTTGCCCCCTGCCGCTGTCGTATCTACGCAAACAGCTCTTTCCAGCGTGAGCCGAGACGCATTGCGCCAGTCCGTTATCATCGGAACTAAAGGACCATCTCGCTTAGCTAGTTCTTGTCTGATCAAGGAAAGCCTTGCCGAATTACCGCTAACGACAACTGCCGCTAAGTCCTCCAGCTGCGACAAGGCATTGACAGGAACTGTCCCATTGAGCAAAGTCACTGGTAGCTTTTTCGTTCTTCGTTCATCAACCAAATCTTTAACGCCGCCAGCCGCCACCAAAACTGCATTACCAGTCACCAAGCCAATCTTGGCTTGAGCCAATGCTGTCGATCCTGATTGATCTGAGCCTGGTTCTCCGAGGCATAGAATTCGCCCCCTCGGATGAAACTCCAACTTGTTGGATTCGCCAGTCGGGCCGGGTAAATTTCTTGCAGAGAGACCAGAGGGAAAAACAGGCTCCAAACCCGATTTGAGTAAAGCCTCACTACGTTCCTGCTCTCCAATTTTTGACCAGCTGCGATTATCTAAGCCTTTCCACGCTTTTGAAAGCTCGCTACCTGCTATCTCTCCTTCTAAATTATCGACTGTGATTGAATTGCTATCTGTGTCGATAGCCATAAACCTCTCTAGATAGAGCGGACCGCCGGCTTTCGGCCCCGTTCCAGAAAGCCCTTCACCGCCAAAAGGTTGTGAACCAACGACCGCGCCGATCTGGTTACGGTTCACATAGATATTGCTAACTTCAGCCTTCTCAACCAGTTGCTCCACTCGCTGATCGATCCTTGTGTGAAGACCCAACGTCAAACCGTAGCCAGCTCCATTTATCTCATCGATCACTTGGTCTAGTTTTTCTGGCTCAAAGATCGCAACATGCAGGACGGGGCCAAAAACTTCGCGCTGCAAATCTGCTATGCCCTCCACTTTCAACACTGTTGGTGGAACAAAGTATCCCGCGTCGCAAACTTCAGGCAGTGATAGCTGTTTTAATACTTTTGTCTCGTTGCTTTCGAGGTATTCGATAATTGATCGTCTGGCGCTTCCATCGATTACCGGCCCGACATCCGTAGAAAGATCGCCTGGATCGCCAATGCGCAACGCGTCCATGGCGCCGAACAGCATCTTTAGCGTTCTGTCCGCGACGTCATCTTGAACATAAAGAATTCTCAATGCAGAACAACGTTGACCAGCAGACTGAAATGCAGAAGCCAAGATGTCCCGCACAGCCTGCTCAGGCAGCGCAGTTGAGTCCACAATCATCGCATTGATGCCACCTGTTTCCGCAATAAGTACGGCTTCAGGCTCCGCATGTGCTGCCTGTGCTCCATTAATTATTTGCGCGGTCTCCGTCGAACCTGTGAAGCAAATACCTGATACTCTCGGATCAGCCGTTAAAGCGGCTCCTACTTCAGACCCTAACCCCGGTAACAGCTGTAAAACAGAGGTAGGCACACCTGCCTCGTGGAAAAGTTGGACTGCTTTGCTCGCCGTCAGAACTGTGGTTTCTGCAGGCTTGGCAATGACTGTATTTCCCGTCACCAAAGCCGCAACTATTTGCCCTGTAAAAATCGCAAGCGGAAAGTTCCAAGGCGAAATACACGCAAATAGACCGCGGCCGGAAACTGGTCCCGTCGTTGCTTTAGCTCGTGCTTCTGAAGCATAGTATCGTAAAAAATCGACAGCCTCTCGCAGCTCCCCAACGGCATCGAGCAAAGTCTTTCCCGCTTCTCGACACAACAGGGTCATAAGCTCAGGAGAATGAGCTTCGTACAAGTCAGCGACAATCTCGAATTTATCGGCTCGTTCTGCTGGCGGCACTGCATTCCACCTCGCAAATGCCTCGACACCCATGCTGACGGCGGCGTTAACTTCAGCAGCTGAAGCCATTTTTACTGTTCCAACTAGGTCGTTTTGGCGGGCCGGATTTGTGATCTGAGCGCCATTCTCGCCCCAATGCCACAGCTTGTTTTTGAAGGGTTCGGATCGACGTTCTAGTTCAGCTATTGCAAGGTGATCAGTGATGTCTAACCCTCTGGAGTTAACGCGACCAGTAAAGATATCTTTAGGCAGAGGAATAATAGAATTACGTGAGTCGGAACCATGGCTGAGCGCTTCGGTGATTGGATCAACTGCGATTTCTTCTGGAGAAATGTCCTCATCAACCAACTGATTAACAAAGGATGAGTTGGCACCATTTTCCAACAATCGACGAACCAAGTAAGCCAGCAAATCCTGGTGAGACCCCACAGGTGCGTAGATCCGACAAAGGCTGCCATGTTCTTTTAAAACAAGATCGTGCAAAGACTCTCCCATGCCATGAAGTCTTTGAAACTCGAATTGAGATTTGTCTTCAGTCATTCCCAAAATCGCCGAGACAGTGTGGGCGTTGTGGGTCGCAAACTGTGGGTAAATTCTGTCCGTCATTTGCAGCAATTTTTCCGCGCAAGCTAAATAGGATAGATCTGTATTTTCTTTCCGCGTGAACACAGGAAATGATTTCAAGCCAAGCACCTGGGCCCGCTTTATTTCAGTATCCCAATAGGCACCCTTGACCAGCCGAACCATGATCCTCCTGTCTAGCTGATTAGACAATTCGTATAGCCAATCCAACACGTGAGAGGCTCGTTTGCTGTAAGCCTGAACCACAACGCCAAAGCCATCCCAACCTTTCAGGGCCGGATCACTGAGGATAGCCTCTATCACATCAAGAGACAGGTCTAATCGGTCGGCTTCTTCTGCATCGATGTTGAAACCCATGTTGGCCGATTTGGCGAGCAGCGCCAGCGACCGAGCCCGACCAACAACTTCCGCCATGACCGTTTCTTTTTGCCCAAATTCATAGCGTGGATGAAGGGCTGACAGCTTCACCGATATTCCAGGGTTTTCACGGATGACGTCAGATTTACAGGCAGGAGCCAAGGCGGCAATCGCATCTGAGTAGGCTATATGATAATGCTTGGCGTCTCGGTCTGTGCGCGCGGCCTCGCCCAGCATATCATAGGAATAGCAGTAGCCCTGATTTTCCAGTTTTTCCGCTCTCTTGCTCGCTTCTTCGATGGAGCGAGCAAGAACAAAGTTCTCTCCGAGTTCCTTCATAGCCTGTCCAACAGCGGTCCGGATAACCGGCTCTCCCACGCGGCGAACTAAAGACCGAAGGGACTGAGCCAGACCATCCTCTTCGTCATCAAGGATTTTCCCTGTAAGCATCAAGCCCCAGGTAGAAGCATTAACCATCGAAGAAGCCGATTGACCCAAATGTTTGCCCCAGTTAGCTGGCGACACTTTGTCGGCGATAAGAGCGTCTACAGAATAGGAGTCTGGCACGCGAAGCATGGCCTCTGCCAGACACATCAAGGCGACCCCTTCTTTGGTCGACAATCCATATTCCGTTAGGAAAGATTCCATCAAGTTTGGATCTGAGCTATCACGGACCGCTTGAACTAGTTTGACCGCTTGTTGCGAGATTTTCTCTCTGCTTACATCAGTCAAGGTCAGTCCAGCCGCCAGCTGAGAAACTACTCTCTCTTCTTTTTCTAGGTAGCTTGTTCGAACCTGATGTCGAATTTCGTCCAGCCGTTTTGAATGCTCACTCACAGCACTGTCTCCTTGTATCAATTCAGAATACAACAGTTTAACTAGGCTTTTTTCCTTTATTCTGCCATTCAACCAGTCTAACAGACTAAAGTTCCAATTAATTTTGTTGGACCGGCAATGAAAGATCTAGACAGCACTGACATCGCCATTATTCGCCAGCTGCAACAAAATGGTCGATTACCAGTTACAGAACTGGCGCATAGGGTAAATCTAACAAAAACGCCTTGCCAACAGCGATTGCAGAAGTTGGAGGCTCAGGGCTACATTCTTGGCTACGCCGCACGTGTAAACCAGAGGAAGCTGAACAAGGCGCACATTGCCTTTGTCCAAGTAACCCTTAGCGACACCAGATCGGCTGCCTTGACGGCCTTCAACAAGGCGGTGAAAGAAATCACTGAGATAGAGCAATGCCACATGATTGCAGGAAACTTCGATTACCTGTTGAAAATCAGAACAGCCGATATGGAGAACTATCGCCGCGTTCTAGGTGAACAGATCTCTGCCCTGCCCCACGTTGCGCAAACATCTACCTTTGTAGCGATGGAAACAGTGAAAGAGTTTTAGGTTTTTTCTTTTGCAAGAGACCCATCGACTAAAGCATTGACGTAGCTTTGGTTGAATCGACCATAGCCATTTTCTGTCGACTTCAGATGATCAACCGTTACTTGATGAAACTCCGGTAACTTATGAAAAGGGACGTTTGGATGAATATGATGTTCCGCGTGGTAAGGCATGTTCCAGGCAAGAAAGCGAACCACAGAGTTGGTAAAAGTGGTGCGTGTGTTCTCCAGCATATCTGAGACGTGAGGACAGCGGCTGTGTTCTGCCAACAAATAGCCCCTCAAAAAGGGATTACCCAACAAGAACGGGCAAATCCATACCCACAATAAAAGCCCTGAGCTCATCCACACGGAGCCACCAATAAGAACGGCGTATCCCAGCAGATACAGTCTGGCTTCTTTCAAGACTTTTGCTCTACCACGTTCAGGAACGAAGCTGTCTTCTGAAATTACAAATGCCCGCAGGACAAGGCCTTTAATCCTCGAAACGAACTCCGGCAAACCCGTCATATAGAAGGCATGCCCTAGAAAAGTCGTTGGCTTTGGTTCGGACAATTCCGGGTCGTGTTCAGGATCATGTGTATGCCGATGATGCGCCAAGTGAAAATAGCGAAACCAACCAAGAGGCAACATAACAACAAAGCCCGCAAGATGTCCGGCAAAGGAATTCAACCAGTCCGATTTGAAAGGCGTTTTGTGGGTCGTTTCATGCAACAAAGTAAAAAGGAAAACCAACAGAACACCCTGAGCCACCATGATCAAAGGGTAGAAAGGCACTGCTGCCCAAATCAAAGTGCCACCCAACACAATCAACGCCAGATGGAGTGACAGGTGTTTAACACCTGCCACATCCGACTTCTCTTGCAGCGACTTGCGTTGATCGTCCGTTAAACCCGCCAAAAGCGCTCGATGATCGAAGGCTTGGTTCAAGATTTCTTTTCCATTTTCAGGGCTACACCGTTGATGCAGTAACGTTGCCCTGTGGGCTGTGGACCATCAGGGAAGACATGACCAAGGTGCGCGTCACAACGAGCACAGTGGACTTCGGTTCTTTTCATCCACAAAGTTCTATCGACTTGAGTCTCGACAGCTTCCTCAGAAACAGGCTGCCAGTAAGATGGCCAACCGGTACCTGAGTCAAATTTATGTTCTGAATCAAAAACTGGCTCACCACAACAAACGCAGGCAAAGACAGCATCTTCTTTTGCGTCATTCAAGGGAGAGGTAAAAGCACGCTCTGTCGCATGCTTGCGTGTCACACGGTAGGCGGTATCCGAGAGTTGCGCTTTCCATTCAGCTTCACTCTTTTTGATCTTTTCCATTATCATTCTCTCTCTATTTGGGACCAACCTTCTATTTAGTCATAGGCACAAAATTTTCACTGGGCAAGCGATCACAAGCATGAGAGAAACAGCAATGTCGAAATCTGTCCTCCTTGCAGTGCTTATGATGATCGTTGCCATGTTGCTACTGCCGACAGGCGATGGGGTCGGAAAGTATCTCGGCACCGTGACGCTCTATTCAGCAGGCTTCCTAGCCTGGTCTCGTTACGTTGTAGGTCTGGTTGCCTTCACACCAATCGCTATCGCCAACGGTGTGTTTAAAGGGCTGGGCTTTGATTTTATTGTTAGACAGGCCATCCGAGGGTTCTTCAACGCTTCTGCCATTTTTTGCATACTCAAAGCGGTGAAAACCATACCTCTCGCCGACTCTTATGGCGCATTCTTTATCGCACCAGTTGTCGCTACTTTGCTGGCCTTCTTAGTTCTGAAAGAAAAAGTGCGATTCGTTGAATGGTTGGCCGTGATAATCGGCTTCATCGGCGTTTTGCTCGTGGTCCAGCCGAGTGTGCAACTATCATCAGGTTTGATCTGGGCCTTGGCATCTGGTGCGAGCTTTGGTTGTTTTATGATCTCAACCCGGTGGGCTGCTGGAACAGCCCCCCCACTGGCACAGCTTTTTGGTCAGCTTTTCTTTGGGTTCCTTTTCACGTTGCCCTTGGGTCTAGGTGATCTCTTGGCTCATGGAATTTCTGCCCCTTTCATCGTGATAGCGATGGGCATCATTTCGGCACTAGCAAACCTCCTACAAATACTGGCTTTTGGCAGGGCTAGAGCGGCCTTCTTAGCTCCCTTTGTCTATGCACAAATTATTGCGGCAACCTCAATCTCTTGGTTCTTTTTCGGCGACGAGCTCAATGGCTTGGCCATGCTGGGCTTGGCTATCATTTTCTCTACCGGCTTTTTTAAAATTCAGCCGAGTTCGCGTCCTTCAGGACCAGAATAGGCTCGCTCGATTTTAGCTACCCGCAACTCATAATGCTCATACCAGCGCTTCATGCCTTGTTTCTGCGCTCCGAGATGCAGACTGTTGGCCTTCCAAGAAGCAATCGATTCTTCGTCCTGCCAATAGAATATCGTTATGGCAAAGCCCGTTTCATCTCTTACACTTTCAACGCCCAAAAAACCGGGCTGCTTTGCTGCTAATTCCACCATCAAATCCGCCATCTTGCTATAACCAGCGGCATCACTGCTGGCTTGGTTTGTAAACATGACAGCGTAATAAGGCGGCTCTGGGGTTTTAGCGAAACGATCAGACATTTTTACTACTCCTTTTACCTAACCGCCAGCCTTGGCCGACCACTAGCTACAATCTGAAGGCGCCCTTCGAGGAACATTTCTTTTCCATTTGCATCAACGACGTCTTGCTCCTCAGTCATTCGAATTTCCGGATCAGTAGCCCCCGCCTGTTGAGCTAGAGCGATGGCAGCAGCGCGCCCTTCACTTCGAGCGTATTCCCAAGCAGCATCGAGGTCCTCCTTAAAGTCTTTGTTTCCTGATGGCAGGTGGACACGGTATAAACCTTCAGCTGGCACTGTCATCAGTACTTTCAGCGATCTTGTCACAGAAGCAGCAACGGCGCCAACAGCGTTACAAACGTCCCCAGACGGGGGCAAAATCAACCGCGATGACAGACGGTCTGCGACAGGTTGATAGTAAAGGGCCGCTGGTGCACCAATACCAACGATCGGTTGGCTGAGTTTCATCTCAATGTTCAGCATGCCCTGGTCATTTTGTAATGACGTAGAGGCTTTGACCAATGAATTACCAAGCGCGCCACCATCCCAATGATTTCTGAGCCCAGCGTCCTCTAAAGCAGTCGCGACCAGGCACTCACCGGTTTGACGCACTACTTGTTCAACAACGCTTTGCGAAAAAGCCTCGATTGAATCCATGCCTTCCCAACCATCGAGCTCCTTAGGCCAGCACCAAAGCTCCGCACCAAGCCTGCCACCTTCAGCGTTCCAATTGCTTTGACGTTCAAGAACGTGAGAAGCATCAGATGGTGTGAAGGCAGAGCGAATAATCAGGCCTTGATTCTCTAGCGATCCCACGGCTTTACGAAGAAGGAATTCCCGGTCGAACTCGGTGATCGCAAGCGGGCCATTTTCCAAAGAATCCCACACCGCCAGTTCAGCTTTAGAAAAGCCTGAACGATCCGTTAGCAGAGACCGCAACCGCAAAACGAAGATACCGTTTTGCGCGTCCATTTTGCGATCTTTGATCTGCTTTTCTAAGACAGCCAACATAGCTGGGTGTTCGTCGACCAAAAGAGAAAGCGGCACAGTGCGCCTTGGTCCGGCGACGATGCTCTTAATGGACGCATCCCAGCGGATCTCACTGTCACCGCCAAGACCGTAAGTTCTGACCGACACAGCACGCACCATCGTGCGAAACCCACCTACTACTGCTCCGCTCTCATCGAGAACAGGTCTACCGTCTCTCAAAACCGCAACATCAGAGGTCGTACCGCCCATATCAGAGACGATCATGTCCTTTTCTTTGGCTAAATATTGCGCACCAACAAGGCTGGCTGCTGGACCCGACAGAATGGTTTCCACTGGGCGGTTAAGGGCCATTTCAGCGGTAATCAATGAACCATCACCCTGCACCACCATCAACGGAGCTGTCACTTTCTCTTCGTTCAGAAGATTTTGGACAGCGTCAACGAGCTGTTGCAGCAGGAAAATCAGCCGAGCATTCAAGACAGCCGTCAGTGCCCGGCGCGGTGCATCCAAGTCTGCCGCCAGTTCATGTGAGCAAGTTACCGGTTTACCGGTGAGATCACGCAACAGTTCTTTGGCTTCATTTTCGTGCGCAGGGTTTCTAACGGCAAAACGCGCTGCAATTGCAAATGCTGAGACCTTGTCCCCGTAATCTTGAGCAACCTTGAGCAAGGCTTCTCGGTCAAGCGGAGCAAGTCTATGCCCTTGTGCCCTATGGCCGCCTTCAACAAAAACAACTGGGTCTTTACCGACGACTTTGCCAAGCCCGCCTCGTTCCAAGGCTTCTTCGCCAAATCCTATCATCACAAGACAAGCCGGTGCACCATGTTGCTCTACAATGGCATTTGTTGCCAGAGTTGTAGAAACCGACACGAGGTCAATCGAGTTGGGGTCTTGGCCCGCCAACACTTTTCGTGTGGCTTTCCCGATACCTATCGAGAGATCATGCTTCGTAGTGAGTGATTTTGCAGAACAAACCACTCCCCTATCATCATCAAAAAGCACGGCATCCGTATAGGTGCCACCGGTGTCTATACCTAGTTTTATGGCCACGTGATTTTACCCTCGAAAAATTCCTGGCCTCTATGGCAGTATTAACAAAAAACAACTATTCAAATTTGGACTTTTTCTCTTCGCAAAAAGAAAAGTCTTTTGCCTCTCTACATTTTTAGTCAAACAAATGTGATATAGGCTTGATTCAATAAAGTGATATAAATCACCAAATTGGAGATTTATATGCGCTAGCTAGTAAAGACGTAGTTTCACGGAGGATCTAGAAAATGAGTCTTAAGAAAATCATCAATGCCGGCCTGATGGCAAGTGCAGCACTGGCTTTTGTATCAGTCACAAGTTTGACACCACCGGCTTATGCCGCTGGCGATGGCGGAGCCGTTAGAACAACGACTAAAAAGGTCGTTAAGAAAACCGTTAAGAAACCTACCAAGAAAATCGCCAAAAAGAAAAAAGCGGTCAAATTAAGCCCGTACAAGTCAGCGTTGGTTGATATCAAAAAATGGCGCTACGCGAAGGCAGCGACTAAACTTCAATCAGTTGTTTTAAAAGACCCAAACAATGCAGATGCTTGGAATTGGCTAGGTTACTCCCAACGCAAGCAGCAGAAGTTTGATGAATCATATGAAGCATACCAAACTGCGCTAAAGCTTAACGCCAACCACGTTGGTGCGCATGAATATTTGGGTGAGCTCTACTTGCAAACCAACCGTATGCCAGAAGCCCAAGCTCAGTTTGCTAAATTGAAAGAGCTTTGCCCATCTGGCTGTGAGCAACTTAAAGACCTAGAAAAGGCCATTGTTGAGGTAACAATCGAAGATTTAGATGACGCAGCAAGAAAAGCGCTTCAGACAGCGCTGAAAGAGAATGGTTTTTACAGCTCTGCCATCGACGGTGATTTTGGGGGCGGGAGTCGCCGCGCCTTGAGAGCCTTCCAAGATGCGAATGGCATCCAAACTGCGGGTCTTACTGATGAGACTAAGCAGGCTCTAGGCTTGTAATTTCACGAGTTTTCTACTAGCAAGCACCAAGTCTCTTTTGAAGGGACTTGGTGTTCATATTTTTGAGTTTTGCTATGCGTGCCTTGCTATTTGCTACTTTTGTTACTGGTTGCTTTGTTTTTATTCTTCCAGAATCTAGCCAATCTTTTGCTCTAATCGACGTTTTCGAGAAACAAAATTTAGTGTTTGCTCAGGGGCGTGGCCGTGGTGACGACTATCAGCAAAAGCAAAAAGCGCCATCAATATTGGGTAGCAGCAACAAAGGTAAGTCTGCAAAGAGTCTCAGTGCAAAAGGAAAAGCCAAAGCACGGGCAATTCTGCACAAGCGTTCCATGTGGCAACACTTCGCCGCTATCGACAGCAACAGCGATAAACAACTCGGTTACAAAGAAATGGTTCACTATTTCTCTGAAATGCATACCGTTTTTGACCAAAATGGCGATGGCGTAGTCTCCCGTAGGGAAGCACCTGCCATCATGATGCGCTATACACTGAGCGGCAAAGGCTTTCCAGCTGGCGGTCTAACAAAAGCTGAAATCGCACGTCGCTTTAAGGGCTTGTTCAAGGTGGTCGACAAGAACAAAGACGGTCGTATGTCTATGCTGGAAATGCTTTAGAGGATCTCGTCAATCCGTTCTATCGGTCGACAAAGCCGTGCTTGCGTACTCGTCTCTACAATCGGCCGATTAAGTAAGACCGGATGTTCCGCGACAAAGTTCGCAAGCTGACTATCACTCCACTTTTTATCACCGAGATTCAGTTCTTCGTAAGGGGTTCCACGTTCCCGTAGCAAAGCATGAAGCGGCTCACCTGTTTTCTCTGCTAAACCCAAAACTTGTTCAGCGTTGAGTGGCGTTTTCAGGTATAAAACGACCTTCGGTTCCAACCCTTTGCTCTCTAAGAGAGCCAGTGTTTTCCTAGAAGTCGAGCATTTG
>CAJQQJ010000073.1 GCA_905480445.1 uncultured Alphaproteobacteria bacterium
GAGGTCTCATATCAGGGTGTTTTCGCCAAAAGTCGCTAATCCTTGGCATCAACCAGAGATTGGCGACAGCGTAAGAGCAGGCTACTGTCACTCTTCTGGATTTATGGCCAAGCTTAATTTTGTGAATGACTTCTTGCAGAGCGTTGAGGTTTTCGCAAGTTGCCTGGTAAAGAAGTCTTCCTTCCTGGGTCAGCGAATTTCCGCCAGAAGATTTTCGGAAAAGCTCTGCACCTAATAGCTCTTCTATGATTTTGATCTGTCGACTAATGGCGCCGCCGGTAACGCCCAACTCTATTGCCGCCTTGGACTGGCTTTTCAGCTGGGCCGACGCTTCAAAGGCTATAAGGGCAGTGATTGATGGAATTTCATTGTATCTCTGGGACATGTTTTTGGTTTGTTGATATCCGCGAAAAGGAGCTCAGAAGAATTATTCAATTCTGAACATTAGTTGTTCAATGTGACTGAATTGGTATTTAATACCTTTTTGGTATTTTGTCAATTGTATTTTTCCAAACATTCCGCTGCTTGGACCTCATTATCAATTCTTTGGAGCAGTATTCGAGATCGTTCTTGGCTGCCAAATTAGGGCATTATTGTTTGATTTTGTAAAAAAAGGAGCTTAGTGCTATGGTTGGTCATCGTTATTGCTCGGTTTAAGGAGCCGTTACTTTAGAAACTCGGACAGGGCTTTGTTAGAAGTTTTGGCCATTTTCGGGTTTTCTCGTCGCTTTCTAGAGTTCACCACGCCTTGAATTACGGACTATCACGGATGCTTTCTCTCATGAATGAGAGTTATCTTGAACGCTAGAATGAGGAACTTTTTGGAATGGCGACAGGTACAGTTAAGTGGTTCAACACCACAAAAGGTTTTGGTTTTATTGCTCCTGACCAAGGTGGCAAGGACGTTTTTGTTCATATCACAGCGCTTGAAGCAGCTGGCCTTAATGGTTTGAATGATGGACAAAAAGTTTCCTACGAAATGGCAACCAATCGCGATCGTGAGAACGCTGTCGATATTAAGGTTATTGACTAAGAAGGTTCTTAGTTAGAAAGACTATTTGTTTGAAGCCTGCTGAGCGGTTGTACTGCCCAGCAGGTTTTTCTTTGCAGGCTCGGCAGCTATAGCGAAAAGCATAGTGCGCGGTTAATTCGGCAGTCCGGGTTACCGACCAACCAGAAAAAGAAGGTTTGTTTCTTGAAAGACTTTGATGATCTTGGCCTCGCCAAGTCACTGCTAGAATCTATCACTAAGGAAGGCTATAGCAAGCCAACGCCAATCCAGGAGAAAGCCATACCAGTCATGCTGGCAGGGCGAGATTTGTTTGGAATTGCACAGACAGGTACAGGTAAAACAGCTGCTTTTGTCTTGCCGATCCTTAATCAGATAGCCGAAGAGCCCGCGCGGCCACAGCCAAAGCATTGTCGCGCCATAGTGATAGCTCCGACAAGGGAGCTGGCTGCGCAAATCCTTGAATCTGTCCGCACCTATGGACGAGAGCTTCGTCATTCAGCGGCGTTGGTGGTTGGCGGAAACAAACATGGGCCACAAATCCGCACGCTTAGTCGCGGAGTTGACGTAGTTGTCGCGACACCTGGTAGGCTTCTGGATCATTTAAATGCTGGTGTCATCAGCCTCAGTTCGACAACGACGGTTGTTCTGGATGAGGCTGATCAAATGTTGGACATGGGCTTTGTGCCTGACATCAAGCGCATCTTATCCAAATTGCCTAAAGACCATCAAACTGTTCTTTTTTCAGCGACAATGCCGAAGCCAATCAAGGCGCTGGCCAATGAATTCCTTGTCAATCCTGCGGAAATTTCCGTAGCCGCTGCCGCGACGCCGATTGAAAAAATCAGCCAAGAAGTTCTATTGGTCGAGAAGTCGCTCAAACGCCGTGTTTTGGTGACTCTTTTCAAAGATAGAGACTTCGACCGCTCTATTGTTTTCACCAGAACGAAACGCGGTGCCGACCAGGTTCAAGGCCATCTCGTAAAAGCTGGCTTATCAGCTGCGGCAATCCATGGCGATAAAAGCCAAGGGCAACGCGATCGCGCATTGAAAGATTTCAAGACCAACAAAGTCTCGATAATGGTCGCAACTGATATTGCTGCGCGCGGTATTGATATCGATGACTGTTCGCATGTTGTGAACTTCGATTTGCCCAATGTTCCTGAATCCTACGTACACCGGATCGGTAGGACAGCACGAGCCGGACGGTCAGGCATAGCTTTCACGCTTTGTGATCCCAGTGAGTACGAATTGCTTGATGAAATCGAGCAGCTCATCAAAAAATCGATCAAGAAACAAAAAGTAAAAAAGAAGTTCGCGGTTGACGAGAACTCTGCCGATGAATTTGAATTCGTTCCTTTGACAGAAGAAGAGGACAGGGATCGTTGGCATCCAGGCGGAGCGAAGAAGGCGCCGACAAGATCGAAAAGAAAGCCGAGTAATCACCGCAAAGGTGGAGCTCCTAAAGCAAAGGTTCAAGCCAGAGGGCCTGGCTCAAAGGGGGCCGACGGTGCTAAGCGTAGGGTTCGCAAACCCAAACCTGCCGGCGCTGGTCGCGGCAGCGCGGGAAGGGCTAATACCAAAGGAAGGCATGACTAATCTTAGCTTAGTTGCCTTCTTGCTGGTTGAAGAACGAAGCGCCTTTTGGAATTTCAGGTGTTTCGATGTCAAAACTGACTGACCTCATACGACCAGGCTCTGTGCCCCGAACAATCTTACCCGCGTAAGATGATGGTACGGCGCAAGGGGCTAGGGGGATGGCGTCGGCGGCGGTGTAGGTTACAATGTAGAGGGTTCTGGGCGCATCTGACCTGTTCTCGCTGGATGCGTGGGCGACACGGGTGTGCATCAAACAAACAGAGCCTGCGGGCCCAAAACATGGCACAGCCGATTTTTCAAAGTCTGGGACGAATTCATCTGATATGGCTCCGGTAAAAACACCGTCTTGCCAAAGGGAATGTATAGGGCCTTTGTGAGTACCTGGCACAATCCTTAAAGGTCCATTTTCCGGAGTTACATCATCTACAGAGACCTCAGTATAAGGCCTATTTTCCCGTCTGACATTACCGAATTAGCGATGGATTTCCAGTAGGATCAGTTATTTGCAACTTTTAGGGTTGGATATAGCCAATTTGGCATGGTTTCACGCCCCATTTCTGGGTTTTG
>CAJQQJ010000074.1 GCA_905480445.1 uncultured Alphaproteobacteria bacterium
TTCATGAGTTTTGAAGGTCAACGCGGTCCAGAAGAGATGTTGCCATTCTATGACAAGATGGGTGCTGAGGGACTGAAGAAATACTGGAAGATCAAGAACATCAAATCCATCGATGGCAAGGAAACTGGTATTTTCGGATAGCTCATAGTCAGCATTTTTTCTAGTTCAATGATCGAAAGAAATTGCACTAGGTCCGATCATTCGCCAAGCTATGCTCAAAGCAAACAATCGAGATCGGAACTCTTATGTCTGGGAAAAGACTTGAAGGAAAGACTGCTCTTATTACTGGATCCGGCCAAGGTATTGGTGAAGCGATAGCCAAAGTATTCGCTGCCGAAGGAGCCGAAGTTGTTGTGGCGACGAGAACTCAATCGAGTGGTCAAACCACAGTCGAAGACATAATTGCTGCCGGTGGGAAGGCGATTCTCGTTACAACAGACGTGCAAGACGATGGTCAAATATCGAACGCAATCGATGCCTCTATCAAAGCCTTTGGCAAGCTCGACATCATGGTTCACAATGCGGCATCATTCGCCGGTGGACCGATTGAAGAATACGATCCATTACAGTTTGATGATGCGATCAGAACCAATCTGAAAGCCGCCTTTTCATTGGCCAAAGCCTCTATCCCCCATATGAAGAAACTTGGGCGTGGCAGATTGCTCTACACCTCGTCCGTTACGGGGCCACGTGTTGCTATGCCAGGTGCCGCCTACTATGCCGCAAGCAAAGGAGGCCTCAATGCTTTCATTAAGACAGCGGGAATGGAACTCGCGCCCTTGAACATTACGGTTAACGGTGTCGAGCCCGGATTTATCAAGACACCGGCCATGGATCATTTGACCGACGAAGCCGGCCAGCAAAAAATGGCCCGGTATATCCCCGCAGGACGCATTGGTGAACCTGAAGACATTGCCTATGCGATGCTCTATCTGGCTTCGGATGAAGCAGGCTACGTCACCGGCCAAACAATAGTTGTCGATGGTGGCAGCACTATTCCAGAGAGTCCTCTGTTCGTTGATGAGGAATCCGCAGGCATGAAGCGCTTGGCAGAAGACCCTCAGTAAACTTCCCGTGAGATTTCTCGACAGTTTCTACTAACGATCTAGCTGAACAAGAGTAGATTTCGTGAACATGGAGTACGAGTTATGAAACATAAAACCAAACTGGCACTTGCAGGCTTTTGCGCTGTAGCTCTTGTGAGCACCAATGCTGTTGCGCAGGACACTTCTTTAAGCTTCTTCGTCACTTCCGTCGGCATGGGCAACGGTGCTGATCTTAGAGGGCTCGAGGGAGCGGACCAACACTGCACCACTTTAGCAGCTGCTGCAGGATCAGAAGGCAAAACCTGGCGGGCCTATCTCAGCACTTGGTATGCAGACAAGCGCGGTGTTTCTGCTAGAGATCGTATCGGTCAAGGGCCTTGGTATAATGCCAACGGCGAGCTTATTGCTGCCGACCTTGATCAGCTCCACCTCGCGCCGAACATCGTTAAGCGAACTGCTGTCGATGAGAACGGCAACGCCATTAAGGGCCGCGGTGACAAACCGAACGAGCATGACATCCTAACCGGATCACGCGCCGACGGCACCACCTACTTCCCTTGGCAGGAAGGTGATCACACTTGCTCTAACTGGACAAGCTCCGGCGAAGGCAGCGCGGATGTCGGCCATCATGATCGTCATGGCGGCGGTAACACCTCTTGGAACTCGGCACACAGGTCACGTGGCTGCAGCCAAGAGGCTCTGACAAAGACCGGTGGTGCCGGCCTCTTTTATTGTTTTGCTGAATAGAGTTTGCGGCGGTTGCCTGATTAGAAAACAGAGATTGTGGGCGACGAGAAACTTCCCAAGAGTTTGAAGATGCCCACGATCTCGTTTTCAGGTCACTTAGACCCTAAAGGTCAGTAAGACTACAACTCCAACAACGATTTTGCTTCTTGCAACTCTGCGAGAAAGAAGCCTTCAGTAAACCAGTCGTGGATTGGCCTGACAAGCGATTGCGCTTTGGCCAGTTCGCCTCTGTCACAGTACAATCGACTCAAACTTAGGGCTGACCTCAACTCCCACAATTTGGCGTTTTGTTCTTTTGCTTCCTTCTTCGCCAAATCGAAGTAAACTTCTGCCTCGGCTAAATGCCGTTCCAATACCAAAAACTCTCCTTTCAGCCGGAGCAGTTCTGGATAAAACTCTTTCTCACCCGTCTGTTCGCAATGCTTTAGAACTTCAGCGACATACTCGAGCCCCTCTTTAGTCTCTCCTAGCAAAAGAAGTGATTCAAGATTGGTACAGCCAAGAACGCCGGACTGATAACCGAATCCTACTTGGCGAGCGAATTCAAGCCCCTCTTTCAAAACGTCGAGGCCCGCGCGATCACTGTTCTTCAAAACCATTGCTGCCCCCAGGGATAAGGCAGCGATTGAGATATAGAAGGGTAGAACGTGCTCAATGGCTAAAGACTGAAACTTTTCTCCACATCTTTGTAAGGACTTATCATCACGGCAACCAAACAAGAGTACAGAGTCCATGGCAAGTGACATGCATATGGTCATGGCATGCCCCTGTTCTTCTGCTAATTCAATCGCCGAACTGGACATGGCTAGAGCCTGCTCTGGAAACCCCAATTGAAACAAGACCCAGGCCTGAAAACTACGCACAACGACTTTAGGGCTGAAACCCAGAACCACTAGGTCGCCATCAATTGTGGTCTCTTCAAGTGCTTGCGCTTGTTTGAAGTGCACCAGTGAACTGGTCATATTACCAAGGTTTTGTTCAACCAGTGCCATAGCTAAATGGCTGTTAAATCGGTCGACTTTTTGGCCTTCTCGCTCTGGTTTATTGGCAACCTCCAAAAGCACCCTAGAATCCTCAAGAGCCTTCCTAGGTGATCCGGTAAACAAATCATGACACCAAAGCTGGGCAAGAGCCGCGGCCAGCAACTTTTCATCACCAAGCTCTAAAGCAAGGCTCCGTGCACGGTTGAGTGCTAGACCTACCAACGGTGAGCTCACGGACTCAAGCATCACAAAGACTTGTGCCTTTAAGAGTTGAATCTCGATTTCGTAGCGCTTTTGCTCATTCTCATTTTGAAGCGGGCCAATCAAGCCAACGGCCTCATCTAACAAAGATTTAGTTTCAGCGGCCGCACATCGAGAAAGTGTTACTTCGGCGGCCTTGATAAATCCTTCAATTGCGCGGGCAGCCTTACCTGCTTGTGCCCAATGATAAGCCTGCACTTCTAACTCAGATCTTGAACCACCATGTTCGCCTTGCTCCAACGCCGCTGCAACTCGAGCATGGTAGGCCGCGCGCCTGTAAGGTTCCAAACTAGAAAGGGCTGCATCCTGAACAAGAGCATGACTAAAGCGATAACAAATTTCACCCTGTTTCTGCACCGCCACAATCAATTTCGATTTGATCAGCTTTCTGAGTTTCTCATCTAAATCCAAAATCTTTCCATCAGCAGCAGCAGTCAAGAGAGAGCGCTCAAACTCTCGACCTATTACCGAACCGATTTGTGCGACATCAATCGCCGATCCGAGGTGATCAAGGCGGGCAGCCAGTGAGTCCTCTAGAGTGTCAGGTATAGCCTCTTCTAAAGGCAGGGCTTCAAAAATTTGTTCTACATTTTGATGTTCAGAGTGCCGGCTTTCAACGACAGCCCTGGTTACTTCCTGAATGAAGAGCGGCACCCCTTCGGTTCGGTCGGTAATCTGCTCAACTGTTTCCTCTTTCAACCCTTCACCTTTAGCCACGGCTTCCACCAAGCTCCGATTGGCTTTGACGTCCAAACGACCAAGTGTCAGCACAAGGCTGTTCGTCAATGCTGCTCCTGTGGTGGCGTCGATGTTCTGGGCTGGCCAAGGAGGTGTAAATTCTGGCCGCGCTGTCACAAGAATCATTACCGGCAAACGCTCTATGGACTTCACAAGCAACGACATCATCTCAAGAGAACTCGCGTCGATCCAATGGGCATCTTCAAAGGTTACAAGAACGGTGCAACTTCGAGCAAGACCCTCAACCTGCCTCAACAAGGCATCCAGAGTGCGTTGTTTTTGGACCTGAGGATCCCCGCGCCACTTCCGTTCAGTTGGGTTCGAGAGAAGATCGGCAAACAAGTCTATGCGGTCGGGTGCTGCTTGATCGTGCGGGATCACTTTTGCTAGTTTTCTTTGCAGGATCCCCTGGAGTTCATCGGTAGAACAACCCGCAGCATTTCTAAGCTGTGTGATGACAGGATAGAAAGGACTCGCCACATGGTCAGGCGAGCCGAACAGTTTAATCTTGATCTGCTTTTCTACGTCGATTTCAGTGCAGAACGCAGAAAGAATTCTAGACTTCCCAATACCTGGTTCACCGGAGATCACAACGACCTGCCCGCTACACTCACCGGCCAGTGTCCAACACTGACGCAAGACGGACATGTCTCTTTCTTGACCGATCATCGGGATCGCGTCGGAGGCTAGTATCTGGGAGCTGTTTTCAAGGCCAGTTATCCCAATTCCATTGCCGGAGCCGGTTTGAATACCAGACTCCTTTTGCAAAAAGCCTTGGGGATTATCGTTTTCTAACGGAGCGCCAGTAATATTTTCCGTTGGACTAGAAACATGGGCAGTAGACTCGCTTGCGGGCGTTTGTTGTTGTTCGGCGACACCAGCGAGAATTAACCGGCGCGGACCCAGTGGAATACCAATCTCACGTAGATCGCTGTCTGTTAGAAGAGGCAAAGCGTCAATTGTAATTTCATGTTCAAGAAAGACATCTGCGTAGCTTTCGCAGCCAACTCCTCGCAGCCATTTGACATAGTGAGACCTCAGCATAACTAGAGGATTCCCATAGGCTGGAATATTTGGTAACTTTTGTCATGCAGAAACCTTTCGTCAGCCAACCCGAACTTTTTGTGACCACCAGCGATCTTGATCATCCAGCACTTCATGCGCTTGAC
>CAJQQJ010000075.1 GCA_905480445.1 uncultured Alphaproteobacteria bacterium
AGAACCATCTAACAGACCTTTGAGATTTTCGAGATCGCTTGCAACAGCATCAACGTTGCTCTGCCCATCAGTGAGCTCAAGCAAAGCTGCTGCATATCGTTCGGCGAGGTTTTCAGAACCTTTGTTGTCAGCCGCCACTTGCGTTAGCCCTCAATCTTTAATCAACAGAACATAAGACAAGCCAAAAACCCCTAAAACCAGAAGCCGGGGTGAGAAGCGGAAAAGAGTCACCGCCAAAACCTGTCTCAATATGGGCGCTTAGCTATCACGAGCCGTTTTGGTTTTCAAGCTAGAGACCAACTAAACCTGCTGATTCAGGCTGGCCATGATGCCGCACCTTTTCATTATGAAATCAGACTTTTCCTCTTTAGCCTTAAATCAAAGCGGCATTAAATCCAAAATGCGCTGTTGAAAGAAATCAAGAGCAGCTTCACCACCAGAGCCTTTAGCCAGAAAAATTACGCTGTGATGAGGAGACTGGAGCGCGCGCTGCATTTTTTCACAAACCCAAATATCTTCGGTCTGAAAGTCCCCTGTCTCCAAGGGGTGCTTCGTCCAATGTGATGACTTGATCAAGCCAGAGGCTTTGTCGTACCCAGGAATGTCTTTCGCGCGAAAAGAATAGGAAAGCCAGCCTTTAGGGGCCCAGTTCCTGACTTTCATCAAAGTAGTATTCGCGTCTAGTGGTTCCAACGTTGAGACAGTAAATCCCCAAGGATTTGGTGTGATGAAAGTAGTTGGAAAAAGGACGTAGACCCCGCCGTAGCCTGGCATCTCGGCTCCTTTCACTGTTTTTAGGCCCGATCCTTTGGAGGACTTCTCCACGAACTGGGGGATCCGATGCTTGACACCTTCTCTTTCAGTCGACCACCAGACTAAGTGCTGACCAAAGGCTTCCCAGATGTTTTTGTCATGGAGAGGGCCGCCTAGGGTCTCTTTATGGAGGTAGGCCAGATGGTAGCCATCAAGGGCATTTTCTGCGAAAACTTTCCAATTGCATTGTAACTCATAGATGATGTCTTCCGGTGATTCCTCTAAAGCGTCGGACGCAATATTGTGGGGCCAAGCGATTTGGTCCAGACCAGACAGCCAAGAGTTAAAGTTTGCTCCCCCTTCAGGATTTACGAAAACCAAGTTTTCGAAAATGCCGACGGATGCGGGAAGAAGGCTAACGCCCTTCTTATCCATATCGGGAAAACAAGCTTTTGCAGCAGGAAGCTCGCGCAAACCGCCGCCTAAATCGTAAACCCAGTTATGATAGGGGCACATGATGAAGCGCCCTGAATTGCCCTTACCCTCCAGTAATTCGGTTCCTCGGTGGCGGCAAATGTTGTGGTAAGCCTTAAGTTCACCCTCGCCGTCTTTGATTACAATCAAAGAATGGTGACCAACTTGAACAGTGCAATAATCACCGCTTTCTGGGAAATCCATGACGACACCCGCAAATACCCAGCTTTTAGAAAAGAGTTCCTTTTTCTCTCGCTCAAGCCATTCTTCAGAGACATAGGCCTCACGTGGAAGTCGCTGAACAGGGATTTCTGGTTTACTCACCATCGTCGCTAACTTTCTTATTTTGCTCTGATTGAACAATAAATAATCATTATTGACAATTTTAAAAGGCTTTTGCTAGTTTATTTGGAATGAAAAGGAAATTTTGAGCCATGCCGACGCCTCCAATGAGACAAATACCTAGCTTGGCGACAAACTTAAAAGGCTAAAAGTGGCTCACGCTGATAGCGTTGCCTATCTTGATCGTCGCCATGTTCGAAAACATCTACTGGATTTGGGGGATGCTGTACGTTTACTGGGGCGTGCAATCAGTTATTAGCAAGCAAGTTTTTTTGCTTGAGCCCGTCCATGCCGATGAAGATCCAATTCTTTACTGGCTAATTGTTACGCTCTGGATCGGCGCAGGGCTGCTATATGTTCAAACCAGCTTTTTGCCAACGTTTTGGTCTTAAACATGAGCCGCAAAGCCCTCTCTAACATTTTAGCACTGCTTGGCCTAACGGTGGCTCTAGTTTACAGTTTTAGTAGAAGCCTCTTATGGGGCAACAGTCTCACAATTGAAGTCATTGGACTGCGATCCGAAAACGGCTTAGTTTTCATGACGATTTACGATAACGCCGATGCATTCGAACAAAATTCAACCACAAACTACATCACCTATGCAGCGAAAAGAGTTAAAAAGGGAACCGCCAGCTTCTCAACCAATAGGTTGTACGGTGGGCCTTACGCAATTTCAGTTTTTCATGATGAAAATTCGAATGAAGAATTTGATATGACAAACGACCGACCAACAGAAGGCTGGGGCTACTCAAACAATGTCGGCCAGATTGAAAATCCCAAGTTCGAAGCAGCTGCAATTGAGTTTACAAATTCCGACGCTAAGTTCACCATCCACATCAATTATTTAAACTAGTTATGCCCCGTCCAAGTCTAAAAGAAGCCAGAACAATTGAACTTCTCGACGCATTCGAACGTTGCGTTGCGCGCTTTGGATTGGACGGCTCGACGCTGGAAAAAATATCTGAAGAAGCTGGTGTTGGGCGTCCCCTGTTGCGTCACTACTTGGGCAACCGAGAGCAAATGGTATCCGCTCTCCTCAATCACGTTCTTGCAAAATTCTCTTACTTAAATCAAAGCTTGGTTTCTGAACTTCCCGAGGATGGCCGTTTCGAAATCATTCTTCATCGGCTCTTTGATAAAAGCTACCATGAAATGCAACAAGCCGCAGTCTTTCAGGCGCTTGTTGCAGCCTCAGAACGCCACGACGGGATGGCAAAGAAACTCATGCAATTCGTATATGAGTTGGAAGAAATGCTTACAGTAGAGTTAAAAGCATCAAAACCTCTAGCCACGCTTGATGACTGTAGCACAGCCGTATCGGGTATCACTTCCATCTACTTCAATGTGGATGCACTTGCTCCCTTAGATCCAAAACCAGCCTGGCGCACACGACAGCTACAAGCCGTTGACTGGTTGCTCGACCGTTTAGACAGGTGATTAACTCAACCATTAGACAGGCTTTCACACGGTTTATTCATTGAACGGATTGCGACTCGCTTTATAGTCATCCAGCTATGTCTAATGAAATTACCTCCCAAGCTTCCATCCGCCGTCTTCCGGCCAACCTCGTTAACCAAATCGCAGCTGGTGAAGTTGTCGAGCGACCTGCCGCTGCGGTCAAAGAATTGGTTGAAAATGCCATCGATGCTGGCGCTGAACAAGTTGACGTCACGCTGCGCGAAGGTGGCAAGAGTCTGATTTCTGTCGTTGATAACGGCCACGGCATGTCGGAAAGCGATCTAATCTTGGCGGTAGAACGCCACGCTACTTCCAAACTGCCTGACAACGATTTGGTTGCCATAAATTACCTGGGGTTTAGAGGCGAAGCCTTACCCTCCATTGGTTCTGTCAGCCGATTGGAAATCACAAGCCGGACCGAAGACAGCGACACAGCCTGGCGGATTTTTGTCGAAGGCGGCGAGATGCATGATCCCTCACCTGCTTCTGGTCAAAAGGGCACTCGCGTCGATGTTAGAGATTTATTTTTCGCTACGCCTGCGCGTTTGAAATTCATGAAAACGTCCAGGTCAGAAACAACTGCTGTGCTCGACACCATGACCCGCCTAGCGATGGCTAATCCTGAAGTCGGTTTCTCTTTGAATGATGGCGGCAAAACATTGCTCTCGGTTCCGCCAGGCACATCAGGAAAAGAGCAAGGGGATCTCTTCACCACCATGTTAGACCGTCTCGGTCGATTGATGGGCAAAGCCTTTTCCGAGAACGCAGTAAAAGTAGACCTTGCACGTGAACAAGCCAGAGTGACAGGTTTCATTGGTTTGCCGACGCTCAACAAAGCCAACTCCCTGTCACAGTACCTCTTCGTCAATGCTCGTCCGGTAAAAGATAAGATGCTCTACGGTGTCGTGCGAGCGGCCTACCGTGATTTCCTCGCTTCGGACCGCTTTCCAATGCTGGCTCTCTTTCTCACGTTGCCGCCGAGTGAAGTTGACGTCAACGTTCACCCCGCCAAGACGGAAGTCAGATTTAGGGATAGCCAGGAAATCCGCTCTCTGTTGATCAATGCCATCCGCCAAACCTTGGCAGGCAATGCCGGGCAGCAAACCTCCTCCACAATTGGAGAGGCAACGATGAGAGCCTTTGAAACTGAACCTCAACCGCCGTCCCATTTCAACTATCAACAATCCTACAAACCATCCTCTGTACCCAAAGGGCTGTCCGAACAAACCTTCGCTTATCAGGCTCCGCCGCCAGGACAAGAACAGGGATCCTTGGGTGGTTCTTTTGGTGGATTTTCAGATGGACCGGTTGGCAAAGTAGAAGCAGAAGAGATTGGTGCTTATGCCAATTACGATGAATTCCCGCTCGGCGCTGCAAGAGCGCAGCTGCACGAAAACTACATCTTTACGCAAACCAATGAAGGCATCACCATCGTTGACCAACACGCGGCCCATGAGCGCATCGTCTATGAGCAAATGAAAGCCGACCTTGAAAACCGAGGCATCGCGCGCCAAGGCATGCTCATACCGGAGATCATTGATCTAGGTGATCCTGCAGCGGGAAATCTGTTGGCGAGGTCTGAAGAACTCGAAAAATTCGGGCTGGTCATTGAGTCTTTTGGACCTGGCGTTGTGGCAGTCAGTGAAGCACCAGCCATTTTGGGCCAAGGCAACATTGAGCAATTGGTGCGAGATCTCAGTGACGAACTGGCGGAATGGGATCAATCCCAAACCCTCATCGAACGCATCCACGAGGTTTGCGCCACCATGGCTTGTCACGGCTCCGTTCGCTCTGGTCGCAGACTTAACGCCACGGAAATGAACGCCCTTCTGCGCCAGATCGAAAACACTCCCAACACCGGTCAATGCAATCACGGTCGCCCAACTTATGTGACGCTCAGTCTAAAAGACGTTGAACGACTCTTTGGCCGAAGATAGCAGCTACAGCTATTGACCAGTTTCGTTCTATCTCCAAAGAAGCGAATTTGGGGCCGTTTTTTTGGGTAAATGGCGCTAACCTCTTATAATTTCTAGCTTTCTCTCTGCTGAGGGCTATCATCAAGGTGAACCTGTGACTTTTGCAGTTTGAGGACTTTGAGGAGAGTAATCATGCGGAGACGGGTCAGCGACCTCGTCGCTATGCTGGCTATCGTTTTGTCTTTTGCCCTAGCGGCACCAAGCAGTAGCCTTGCGCAAACAAAAAATTCAGACATCAAATCTGCGCCTTCTAAAGGGTCTGTGGAAGACTTTGCTGACAAATGGGTCAAGAAAAATGGTGGCGGTGATAGCCCGCTCGTCAACAGCTTTTGGCCAGAAGACGCTGCGTTGGATTTTGTTGTAGGCAAGAACTCAACCCCAACTATGAAGCGGATTCACTCCTTGAGACCTCAGTATAAGGCCTATTTTCCCGTCTGACATTACCGAATTAGCGATGGATTTCCAGTAGGATCAGTTATTTGCAACTTTTAGGGTTGGATATAGCCAATTTGGCATGGTTTC
>CAJQQJ010000076.1 GCA_905480445.1 uncultured Alphaproteobacteria bacterium
AGCTTTGCTAACCACCATCAGTCCTTACGCTATCTTGGACGTGTTGGTTACTGTCTGGAGAAACCTTAAACTTATCCGACAACTAGCTGAATTGTATGGAACGCGCCCAGGTTACTTCAGTTCGATTAAGCTTATGAAACAGGTATTGGGCCATATAGCTGTGACTGGCGGTATGGAAGCTGGCGATTCCCTGGTTAGTGAGCTCTTCGGCGGGTCTTTCCTAACCAAGCTTTCCACAAAACTAGGCGAAGCATTGATCAATGGCTTGCTAACGGCAAGGGTCGGTGTAACGGCCATGTCACAAGTACGGCCACTCCCCTTTAACGCCTTACCAAAACCCACCGTTAAACAGGTGGCCAAAGATATCGTGAAAGAATTCAAAGACCGCTTAGTCTGAAAAGACCTTCAGCAAGAAAGCATAAATCAGGGCTGCTTCTTTCAGACTGTCGAAGCGCCCTGAAGCACCCGCATGTCCAGCGTCCATGTTGGTCTTCAACAACAACAGCTTATCATCAGTCTTCAATTCTCTTAGTTTAGCAACCCATTTCGCAGGCTCCCAGTAAGTAACACGAGGGTCCGTCAGACCAGCGGTTACCAAAATGTGGGGATAGTTTTTGGACACGACGTTATCGACAGGCGAATATGATGCTATGCGGTCGTAGGTTTCAGCATCTGCCAAAGGATTTCCCCATTCCGGCCATTCCATCGGCGTCAAAGGCAGGCTGTCATCACACATCGTTGTTAAAACATCGACAAAAGGCACTTGTGCCACGATTGCTTTGAACAGATCAGGCCTCATATTAGCCACTGCCCCGACTAGCATCCCACCAGCGCTGCCACCGAATGCGGCAATGCCACCTTTATGGCTATAACCTTCATCAATCAGATGTTCCGCACAGGTGATGAAATCGGTGAAAGTATTGAGTTTGTTAACGGTTTTGCCTTCTCGGTACCAATGGTAGCCCATTTCCATGCCACCTCTGATATGCGCCACTGCATAGACAACGCCGCGGTCAACCAAGCTCAATCTCGTTGTAGAAAAGGAAGCATGCATCGACATACCATAAGAACCATAGCCGTAGAGCACTAGAGGCGCTTTGCCATCCAATTCCAATCCAGCCTTGTAAAGTAACGTAATTGGAACCTTGCTGCCATCACTGGCCTCAGCAAAAATTCTCTTAGTCACATAATCTTCAGCCTTATGACCGCTGGGAATTTCTTGTTCTTTTCGCAGAACACGGCTGCGATCACGCATATCATAATCAAAAACCTGTGAAGGCGTTGTTGGAGAAGAGTAAGAAAACCGCAATTGAGTTGTGTCGAACTCATAGCCTCCGCCCATTCCTAGACCATAACACTGCTCATCAAAAGCAATCTCGTGCTCTTCGCCGTTCACCAATTCATGCACAACTATGCGAGGCAAACCTTTGACGCGCTCCAGGCGCACAAAGAAGTCCTTGAAGACCTGAAGCGCGGAAACCAGATGGCCCTGCTTATGAGGAATGAAATCTTGCCAGTTTTCCACTGCCGGTTTGTCCAAAGGCGCCTTAACTATTTTGAAATCTTCTGCATCGCCATTGTTCGTTAATATCAGCCAATCCTCACCGCAATCAGTGACCGAATACTCAACCCCTGTTTGGCGCTCGGCGATAAGTTTAGGTTCTGCGTTTTTATCGACGAGGAAGTAAACTTCTGACGTTTGATGGTCACCGGCACCCACCAAAATAAATCTCTCGCTTTCCGTTTTTGAAACGCTAGCAAAAAATCCAGGATCTTTTTCTTCGTAAACAAGTCTGTCGTCGGACTGTTTGCTGCCTAAGTCGTGACGATAGACTTGGTACGGTCTGTGGTTATCATCCAGTAAACTGTAGAAAAACGAAGTGCTGTCATTTGTCCAAACAATACCACCCGAGCAGTTCGTTACTTGATCCGCGAGCTCTTCACCAGTTTCGAGATTTCGAATTGTGACAGTGAAATACTCTGATCCCTTCACATCTAAACTATAGGCAAGGAGCTTGTGATCAGGGCTGTGAGAACACTCACCCAAGTTAAAGAAGTCATAGGGCTTCGCTTCCTTGGCCGCATCATAAACAATCTTTTCGTCGTCGCTGCCAACAGGTTTGCGGCAATAGATCGGATGCTGACCTCCCTCTTCATAACGTGCATAGTATTCAAAGGCGCCGTCTTTGGAAGGAACAGAGGACTCGTCTTCTTTTATTCGTCCTCGGATTTCCGCGAATAGTTTTTCTTGAAGACCTTCCTCGCCAGCCATCACCGCCTTTGTAAAATCATTCTCTGCTTCTAGGTAGCTTCTGATGTCTGCGTGGAGCAAATTAGGCTCTTGCATAACTTGCTGCCAGTTCTCATCTTTAAGCCATGCATAACTATCGACCCGTGTTCGGCCATGAAGCTCAACGGTAACTGGGATCTTCTTTGCTGACGGAGGAGTTAGGTCGGTGGGATTTGTCATCAAGTTAGCCTTGTGTTCAAAGATATGAAGTCTATGTAATGCCTGAGCCATAAATAGGGAACAGCAATGAACAAATTAGCCGAAATGACTGGATTAGAAATCATGACTGCAGTCAAGGATGGCACCTTGCCGAGAGCGCCTATTGCAGCGGTTTTGGATTTTGATTTAACCAAGGTCAGTGAAGGGTTTTGCCGTTTTGAAGGAGACCTAAAACCGGACTATGAGAACCCGATGGGAACCATCCATGGCGGCTATACGGCCACTTTGTTAGACTCAGCAATGGCGTGCGCCGTCATGGCTGCCTTGCCCAAGGGCGCTGGCTACACGACCTTAGAAATTAAAGTGAACTATGTGAAGGGTTTCACCGGCCAGGATGGCAGAGTGGCCGCGGAAGGCAAAACCATTCATGTGGGACGGCGAACCGCAACGGCCGAAGGCCATCTCTATAACGAGGACGGGAAATTGCTCGCCCATGGAACAACGACATGTATCGTTTTCCCGCCGAGCTAACTCTGCAGGCGACTCGGTTAAAATTTTCTGTTATTATGCTACCCGAACAAACGAAGGAATTACGATTATGACAACCTTGATAATCATCTGCTTGCTTGCGGCCCTCGGTTTATTGACCGCGTCGAATGCAGTGATGGAGAAGCTTCCAAGCGCGGAAAGCGTCATTTCTGCCATTCGCCCTTTTGAGGAAATCATTGGCATCATATCGTTCGTTGTTGGCGGTTGGTTTTTATTCTGGGGCGTCCTCAAAATAATAAATGTCTTGAACCTCTTTTCGATCTTCTACTGGTTCAATATGGTCTCTTATATGGTGTTAATTGGGCTCGGTGCTTACTTGGCTAGAGCAACGCTGAAGAAGACCCTACCCTTTGCCGCTAACCTCATTGATAAGATCGTCGATTTTGTAACCGGCAAACGTCGTACGATTGGCATCACTGCTTTGGTCCTGTCTGCTGTTCACCTTTTCTTTTGGTTAACGTAAAAAATAAGGCGTTCGGAGACAATCCAAACGCCTTAAACTTTTAGTCCGAAAAAACTGTTAGCCTAGAAAACCTTGATCAGGGAACACGCTGCAGTCGTGCAGGCAACAGCAGAACGATCTGGCCGTTTTCATCATAGATCACACATTCAAGATCGCCAGGCTTCAAATCTTGCGCACATTTCGCGAGCGCTGAATTCTTAGCGGACTGAATATCTTGGTAGCCAAAGGAGACACCAAATGCACCACCAGGTGCTGCGGCGAAAGCTTTGTTCTGAGGGTCACGAGAATACTGACCGAGATAATCTTCAGCACCTTGTGGGCTAAGATTGAAGTCAGAAATCTGTTCGCCAGATTCAACAACGGGTGTTTCTTCTATAACGGGTGCAATTTCGTCTGAAGTGTCGCCATTGCCGGAGAATAAATTCTTAGTACCTTGCCAGGCGCTGGAAGAAGTTTCACTAATGTAACTACAACCCGTCAGCAGCGAACCTGCTACGAGAATTCCTGCCAAGGCTTTGAGAGATTGATTGGTCATTGGTCTCTTAAATTTCCTGTAATCGTCGGTCGGCCTTTCGGGCACAACGGTAAAATAAAAAAACAAATAAAGCTCGTGCTTAATGTCCCTTTGCTTACACGATGCCCCCTAAGAATCAAGGGGCTCGAAGAGTCGTCCTACCAAAGAAAAAGCGTTCTGCTAATAATTATGCTAATAAAATGGCTAGATTAAGGAGTCTCGAGAAATTGTTGGCTTTTTAAACAAATAGAGACCTCAGTATAAGGCCTATTTTCCCGTCTGACATTACCGAATTAGCGATGGATTTCCAGTAGGATCAGTTATTTGCAACTTTTAGGGTTGGATATAGCCAATTTTGTGGAAAAACACCGTGTTGCCGGTGCAGAAAGTGGGGTTCCAAACTGAGCGCGAGCGCCTTTCTTAGAAAGGC
>CAJQQJ010000077.1 GCA_905480445.1 uncultured Alphaproteobacteria bacterium
ATTTGCTAAAAAACACCCAAGATTCAAGGGGTTGAGGGCTGTCCGTAAAGCCCGCTAGAAAAAGCTATTCAGGACAAAAAAGTTGAGCACTGAAGACCAAACTTCCGGCAGCGATGTCGCGCCAATTTCCATCGAAGACGAGATGCGTAGATCCTACTTGGATTATGCCATGTCGGTTATCGTTTCTCGTGCTTTGCCTGATGTTAGAGACGGCCTTAAACCCGTTCACCGCCGTATTCTCTATGCGATGAAAGAAGGCGGTTACGACTGGAACCGCCCTTACCGTAAGTCAGCCCGTATTGTCGGCGACGTCATGGGTAACTATCACCCGCACGGGGATAGCGCGATCTATGACGCGATGGTTCGTATGGCGCAAACTTTCTCGCTGCGTCTGTTGCTTGTTGATGGCCAGGGCAACTTTGGTTCCATGGACGGCGATCCACCGGCAGCTATGCGTTATACGGAGGCCCGTCTTAAGCACGTTGCCTCCCAGATGCTGGACGACATTGGCAAAGACACGGTTGATTTTCAGCCTAACTACGATGAGCAGAACAAAGAGCCTGTTGTTCTTCCTGCTCCTTTTCCGAACTTGCTGGTTAATGGTGCTGGTGGTATTGCGGTTGGTATGGCGACCAACATTCCACCGCATAATCTGGGTGAAGTGATTGACGCTTGTAAGGCCTATGTCGCTAATCCAGATATCTCCGTTGATGAGTTGTTTGAGATCGTCCCAGGGCCGGATTTCCCCACTGGTGGTTTGATCCTTGGTCGTGCTGGTTCTAAATCAGCCTATCACACTGGCCGTGGATCGGTTGTTATCCGCGCTCGAACAAACATTGAGACGATCCGCAAAGACCGCGAAGCGATCATTGTCACCGAGATCCCTTACCAGTTGAACAAAACACGCTTGTTAGAGCGCATTGCTGAGGTCGTTCGCGATAAGATCGTCGAAGGTATCTCTGGCCTGCGCGATGAATCTGACCGTCATGGCGTTCGTGTCGTGATTGAAATCAAACGCGATGCTCAGACGGACGTCGTTCTGAACCAGCTGTTCCGCTTTACCCAGCTGCAGACGTCGTTTGGCTGTAACATGCTGGCGATTAATGGCGGCAAGCCAGAGCTGTTGAACTTGCGTCAGATCATCGAAGCTTTTGTGAACTTCCGCGAAGAAGTCATTACGCGCCGTGTGATCTATGAATTGAACGATGCACGCAAACGGGCCCACGTCTTGGTTGGTCTGGCGGTTGCCGTTTCCAATATTGACCGCGTGATTGCTTTGATCCGCTCTGCACCAGACCCGCAAACAGCGCGCGAGCAGTTGATGGCCATTCACTGGCCGGCTACTGAAATCGCCGAATACATCGCGCTGATCGATGACCCTGAATACAAGGTCGCGGATGATGGCACTTACCAGCTATCAGAAGCACAAGCGCGCGCCATCCTTGATTTACGTCTCCATCGCTTAACCGGCCTCGAAAGAGACAAGGTAACTGATGAGCTCAAAGAGCTCGCTATGCAGATCAAAGATTACCTCGATATCTTGGCTTCTCGCGAGCGTGTTATGACGATCCTCGTCGACGAGCTCGACGCCATTCGTGATGCTTACGCCGACGAGCGCCGCACAACGATCGAAGAAAGCGAAGCGGATTACGACGTTGAAGAGCTAATCCCACGCGAAGACATGGTGGTGACAGTCTCTCACGGTGGTTATGTAAAGCGCGTGCCGCTTTCGACCTACCGGGCTCAGCGACGTGGTGGCAAGGGCCGTTCTGGTATGTCGACCCGCGACGAAGATTTCGTGACGCAGGTTCTCGTCTGCAACACTCACACACCGGTGCTCTTCTTCTCTTCGACCGGTATTGTCTACAAGATGAAAGTCTACCGTCTGCCGATCGGTACGCCGCAAGCACGAGGCAAGGCATTCGTGAATATTTTGCCGCTCAAGCCTGATGAGAAAATCACGGCCTTCTTACCGTTGCCTGAGGATGAGAGCACAGCGGACCAGTATGATGTTATGTTCTCTACGGCTTCTGGTGGCGTGCGTCGTAATAGACTTTCCGACTTCGTGAATGTTTGGGTCAATGGCAAGATCGCCATGAAGCTCGACGAAGGTGACCAACTGGTTAACGTTAACATCTGCCGCGAAGACCAAGACGTGATGCTGGCCACCAAAAAGGGCAAGGCTATCCGTTTCCAAGTCGGCGATGTTCGTGTCTTTGTGGGCAGAACCTCTACGGGTGTCCGTGGTATTTCACTGGCTGAAGGGGATGAAGTCATCTCCATGTCGATCCTCAACCACATTGATGTCGATACTGTGGAACGTGATGCTTACCTCAAACATGCTAACGCTATGCGTAGAGCGGAAGAAGAGGGCGATTCCGGCACCGATGTTGGTGGTGGCCTGGATCCTGAACGTATTGCAGAGCTGGGTGCTGCTGAAGAATTCGTGCTCGCGATTGCAGACGACGGTATTGGCAAACGCAGTTCCTCCTTTGAATACCGTGTTTCTGGACGTGGCGGTAAAGGCATCGATAACATGGACCTTTCTCGTTCTAAGACGGGCGAAGTGAAGGATGTTATTGCGACCTTCCCAGCAACTGATAACGATCAAATCATGCTCGTGACGGACCAGGGACAGTTGATCCGCTGTGGCGTCAATGAAGTCGGTGTTAAGGGACGAGCAACTAAGGGCGTGCGTGTCTTCAATGTTGCAGATGACGAGCGAATTGTCTCGGTTGCCTATCTGGCTGATGTTGAATCGGAAGAAGCTGATAGTGAAGAGGGTGACAGCGAGCCTAGTGAAGACTAAGGTAAGCTCAAACTAAGCTATAAAGAGACCGCTCGTGGCTAAATCCAAGAGTTCTGCATACCGTGTTGGCGTCTATCCAGGCACTTTCGATCCGATCACCAATGGGCACATGGATATCGTTGTCCGTGCTTGCAAGTTGGTGGACAAGCTTGTTCTGGCCGTAGCGCGCAATGATGCCAAAGGTCCACTCTTCTCAACGGATGAACGCTTGAAAATTGTTCAAGAAGAAGTCCGGCCGCTGGTTGAGCAAGGTCACAACATCGAAGTTTTGGCCTTTGACAATTTGCTGATGCATTTTGTTCAGTCGGTCGACGGCGATGTCATCATCCGTGGTCTGAGAGCCGCTTCGGATTTCGAATACGAATTTCAAATGGCGGGCATGAACGCGCGTCTCGACAAAACCGTAGAAACAGTCTTCCTGCCAGCTTCTGAGCGGCAGCACTTTATCGCCAGCCGTTTGGTCAAGGAAATCGGCGCGCTGGACGGCGATATTTCCTCTTTTGTTAGCCCAAAAGTAGCTGAGCATTTGGCGCGGAAATACGCCGAGAAAAAGCGTACTTAATCAAGCTTGTTTGCTTGAACTTTTCGCCTTTTTGCCTTGAGTGTTTTTTTATTCATTTTCCGTGAAATAGCCGTTGACCCTGTAGTGTCTTATCGCTAGGTTGCGCGCGAACACGACATGGTTCGTGTTTCCCTTTTGTGTGGGCCCGTAGCTCAGCTGGTAGAGCAAGTGACTTTTAATCACTGGGTCACAGGTTCGAATCCTGTCGGGCTCACCATTTTCTTCTTTATTTATCAATAGCTTAGCATTTACGCTAGAATGCTGCCTTTTTTCAGGTAAGCGCAGGGTAAGCATGGAAATTAAAAACATGCATAAAATGTTGACCTAAAGCTTAATCGACCTATTGATTCTCTATTAGGGAGAAAACAATGGGACACATTCGTTTAGGCGTATTGCCCAAATCCAGGAAGTGGCAACAGGTTGTAGGTCTGTTGCGGTTCGGGGCAGATATCAACGCTGTAGCTAGTGCGGCAGCCCTGGCGGCTGAAAAAGATTTAGCCAATGCATCAAAAGATCCCTTATTCCATTTCGTCGCCAAATTATTGGTGGAATTACCGTTAGCAGCAAGATCACCTGGGTTTTCTGATTACCTCTCACAGTTAGGGTTGTCTGATAATATCCTTACATCCCCAGCGGCATTTGCGGCTGGTATATCCAATGCCATTGACGATTATGCATTTGCCACGGGACAACGGTCGGATCTCGGCGAAATGGCTCAAATGGCGTTCGTTGAAAACATAACGCGCCAGTTGAATAGATCTTTACCAGGTTTGTTCCAACCTGAGCCAGGCGAAGTCCGCAGAGAAATCGGCAAACTGTCGGGAGGAAAAGAGTTTGCGGCCTTCACGCGAAGCTTCTTTGCCAGCCTAACTTACAAATCCTTAGACTACTACCTCAGTAGAGAGCTAGCCAATCATACGGGTGATGGAGAGCGGTTTGAAACGGACAAGCAACGGTCTGCATTTGAGCACGCTTTATCCTCTCATGCTTTTGAAGCATCACGCATTGTCGAAGAATACGCGGGTGGTTGGTATGGAAAAAACGTTTGGCAGAATTCAAATCTGACAGACGAAACAATTCAAGGCTTCTCAAGCTTCGCATTTAAGAAAATAAGAAAAGAGCTCGGTCGTCGTCGTGAGCTCTAATCAATTTAGTATAATATGTTCTGGAAGTGCGGAGGATCGTGCCAAAGGTGAGTTAACTCTAAACATTAACGGAGAGAGTAGAGGGGTAACATTAAAGGTTCGAGAACTTAGCGAAACGCTGGTTTCAACACTCTCTGATGTGGCGCTTGATTTAGTTGAAATTGCATCCTTTGTTTATGCGGCAGACGCAGCCGTAAGTCGTGGTGGCCTTGTAGACCAAAAAATGGGTGAGAAATGGCGCAGGTCATTTAGCTTCGAAATACCCGTAAGGAGTCCAAAACATTGGAACATTCTAAACACCAAGACAGAGCTTGAAAAGACACTCAGCTTTTTGTCCGATGATTTCTACAAATTTAACTTTGTTCAGCAGGCTGATTTACCTGAGACCTCTGGCTTTTTTGAGTTTGGAAAGGAGAATAGCTGGGAACCTGATTCCGTCATTATGTTCTCCGGCGGACTAGACTCATTTGCTGGCGCGATTGAAGAACTTGTCGAGCGCAAAAATAAAGTGGCCCTTATTAGCCACCATTCATCAACAAAGATTGGGAAAGTGCAAAAGCATCTATCGTCTGAGCTCGCTAAGAAAGTTGGCTCCGACAAACTATTGCATATTCCGATCACTGTTCAATTGACCAAAGGCACAAATAGAGAAGGGACACATCGGACCAGATCGTTTCTATTTGCATCGCTGGGAATAATTACGGCTCGGGCC
>CAJQQJ010000078.1 GCA_905480445.1 uncultured Alphaproteobacteria bacterium
GGTTGGGCCGTGCCATCGTGCACGGCCTTGCCGCGCAGGGCGCTTCGGTCACGATCCTCGACCTCGACCTGGACGCTGCCGAACAGAGCGCGGCTCTGAGCGGTGGCACCGCCATGGCCTGCAACGTGTCGGACGACGCGCAGGTGCGGTCCTGTTTCGACAAAATTGGTCGTGTCGATTTCCTGATCAACAACGCCGGCGTGGTCAGTGCGCCAGGTCAGCCCTTCACCAACAATACCGAAGCGGATTGGGACCGCACGTTCGCCATCAACGTCAAATCCATCCGCCACACCGCTGCCGCGGTCAGCCAGCAGATGCGCGACCGGGGTGAGGGGCGGATCGTCAATATTTCCTCGATCACCGGAGTGATCGCGGCCCCCTTCATGCCACCCTATTCCGTGTCCAAAACCGCGGCCAACGGTTTGACCCGCGTGCTGGCCCGTGATTTCGCGCCCTTTGGCGTGACCGTGAACGCGATTTGTCCGGGCTTTGTCTGGTCACCGCTCTGGGAAGATCTGGGCGAAGTGATGGCCGAGTCTTCGGGCGGATCACAAGGCAAAGACGCCGCAGAGGTGTTTCAGGGCCGTATCGACGACCTGGTGCCTATGAAACGCCCGCAAGCACCCGAAGAGATTGCCGCCACCGTCGCATTTTTCTGCAGCGAAGGTGCCTGCAATATCACCGGGCAGATCCTGTCGGTCGATGGTGGCATCACTATCTGACGGCCTTGCAAAGATCGGCCTGACGCCACGCGAGCGGCGACAGGAAGGAGGGCCTACTTGCGCCGAGCGCAGCCCCTCGGGCCGCGCCTCAGGCGATTTCCTCGCCTGAATGCGCGTTCAGTGCGCTATAGTTTTCGGCTCCGATCTTCTCGAACAGGTCGATCTGAGTTTCCAGAAAGTCGATATGACCCTCTTCGTCGCTCATGAGCCTTTCGAATAGCGCCATGGACACATAGTCGCCCTCATCCCGGCATATGTCGCGACCCTCTTTATAGAGTCCGCGCGCGGCGTATTCGGCGCGCAGATCGGCGTCGAGAACCTAGCGAACGCTTTCGCCGATTATCAGCGGGTTAAGCTGCTGCAGGTTCGGATGACCTTCGAGGAAGATAATCCGTTCGATCAGATCGTCCGCGTGAACCATTTCCTCGATCGACTCCTTGCGCCATTTTTCGCCGAGCTTCTGAAAGCCCCAGTCGTCGAGCAGACGGTAATGCAGCCAGAACTGGCTGGTCGCCGTGAGTTCGTGCTTAAGCGCCTGGTTCAGATAGTCGATGGCTTTTTCGTTGCCTTTCACTTTAACCTCCTTGGAAAGTCCTGTCCTTTGAGTACCTCCTCGTTCACCATGATCGAGGTGGCGAGAAGGTTTATGCGCCGCAACAAAAGCGGCGTGCATTCCGCGCATTCCGGTTTTCGCCCTATTTCGCGGTAGATCCGGTTAGGCGTGATCTGCGCATTGGGGTTTTGTTCGCGTAGGGAACGGATCGCTTCCTCGAGCTCTGACTCCCTTATGACGCAGCAGGAACACAGGATCAAACCGTCCCCTTTTTCTACCTGAGTAATCCAACGAGCCCGACCGCAATGACCGGAAAAACCACGATCAGCGCCAGAGCAACAATGTCCGCGATAACAAACGGCGTCACACCGCGGAAGATGTGGCCAAGTTTGATGTCCGGCATGACGGCGCGAACCGTGAACACATTCATCCCGATCGGAGGCGTGATCAGGCCCATTTCGACAACCACGACCATGATAATGCCAAACCAGATCAGATCCACGCCCAGGGCCGAAAGCGTGGGCAGGAAAACAGGAACGATGAGCAGAAGAAGCCCCACTGCCTCGAAGACCATACCAAGTACGACACAAACCAGGCAAACAAAGATGATGACCCCGATCGGGCCCATGTTGTAATCCTCGACAATGTCGAGAAGGTCAAAGGGCAGCCCGGAGAGGTTTATGAAGTTGGCAAAGACCAGCGCACCGAAAATGACGGCGAACAGGATGGCCGTGGTCTTGCAACTGTCGATCAGAATGTCGATCAGGACGCTCCAGGTCCGCACATGGCCCTTGGCAACGGCGAACACGGCTGCGCCGAATGCGCCGATGCCCGAGGCTTCGGTCGGGGTGAACGCGCCCGCGTAAATCCCGCCAAGAACCAGCAGGAACAGTGCGACCACCGGCCAAACCTTTGCATACGCGGCAAAACGTTCTGAACGCGGCATGCGTTCGCCCGGCGCACCGAGCGAAGGATTGCGCCAGACCGCAGCGCGCACCGCCAGCATAAACAACAGCACCAGCATGAGCCCGGGAATGGTTCCGGCGATGAACAGCTTGCCGATGTCCTCTTCGGCCACCAGCCCGTATATAATGAGCGGCACCGAAGGCGGGATCATGATGCCGAGCGTGCCGCCTGCAGCCACAACACCCGATGATAAGCTATCGGCATAACCGTACTTGCGCATATGCGGCATCGCGACCTTGGTCATCGTTGCCGCGGTGGCCAGTGACGAGCCAGAAACCGCAGAGAATCCGGCACAAGCCAGCACCGTCGCCTGTGCCAGGCCGCCCTTGCGGTAGCCAACCAGGGCATAGGCAGCGCGAAATAGGTCTTCGGAGATATTCGAGCGATGAATGAAAGATCCCATCAGGATGAACAATGGGATCACCGAAAGCCCGTAATTCGCCCCGGTCTCCATCACTTGCTGACCCAGCATTGTAAATGTGCCATGCCAGTTCCAATCGCGTGTAAAAGCAAATCCGACAACCCCTACGGCAAGGGTGGTGAACCCGAGCGGAAACCCCATAAAGCTCAGGAGCAGAAGCGCGGCAAATCCGATCAGTGCTAGTTCCATGTCATTCCACTCCGATTGCCGGGTCGTCATCGTCGGTGTGGTCGAAATGCTCGATCTCTCCGATGGATGACGGATGTCCGCGCGTGGCGATGATCGCGACGACAAACAGAACCACCCCAACGATCGAAAACGCGGCGGCGGTGGCCGGCATATACCATTGAGGGTGGTCGAGCACCGGAGTGCGTTTTCCGCTTTCGAAGCTGTCGATTGCCTGGCGCGTCAGTTCCCAGGCAATCAGCGAATACATGAATGCCGAGAAGATCAGAACCACCCAGCGTTGTGCGTTCGGGAAGTGACGCTTGACCCAGGGTTCGAGGATTTCGACCTTGATATGGATGTCACCTGCGGTCACGAATGCAACGCCCGCAAAGATGGTGACAACCATGAGCATCTCGACGTACTCAGCCGTTCCGAAGATCGAATTGTTGAACCCGTAACGACCGACGACGTCAAAGAAGCTGAGTACCATCATGGCGAGGAGGGCGATGCCGGCAAGCACTGCCAGCATCAGTTCCAGACGTTTGAAGATCTTGGTCATCTGGGTGCGCTCCTTCTGAAATCGCCTCAGTTGGTGATCTGGGCCCGATTGGTTTCGATCTCGGTTCGATAGAAGTCCAGTACAGCTTGCCCGTCTATACCCATGTCACTCGCCTTCGAGACCCAAGCGTCAACCATGGGCTGGCCGAGTTCGCGAAGTCCGGCTTCCAGTTCGGCCGATCCTGCGACGATCTCGACGCCACCAGCTTCGGCCGCAGCACGAGCTTTGGCGTTGACGCCGTCTTGAACGATACCGGCCCATTTCGCGAAATCCGCACCCATTACCGCGAGGATCGCTTCCTGATCCTCAGCCGAGATCTTTTCCCATTTGGCGCGGCTGATGATCACAGAAAATGTCGGCTGAAAGAGCTTGCCTTCGGTCAGGGTTGCCGACTTGGTGTAATCAATCAACTTGAAGGCCGCCACGGACGAAAACGAAATCCCCGCATAGCCGTCAACCACACCCTTGGAAATGATCTCCAGCATTTGCACCGCAGGACCGGCCACCACCGACGATCCGGCTGATTTCATCGTGTTGGCCACCACGCCCGGCAGTCCCCACATCTTGCGGCTGCCGATGTCATCGATGGTCTGAATCGGCTGATCGGTCATCGAGAACATGTCAGATCCATTCGTCGTCGTGACCGAAATCAGCACCGCATCGCCATACTCGGCTTTGTCGGCAAAGAACTTCTGATAAGTCGTCCACAACGCCGGCCCGACAGCTTCGGATTCCGCGGCACCGGCAAAGGGCAACAGGCTGAACTGAATGCCCGGCACCTGGTTGGCGATGAACGGGTTGAATTGAAGCGCCCCATCCATGACGCCATTCACAACGCCATCATACTGATCCGGCGGGGCAGCCAGCGATTTCGGCGGGATGTTCACCCGCACCCGTTTTTCCGTGGCCTCTTCGATACGGCGCTTGATCTCCGGAACCCATTGCGTGCAAGCATAATGCTGCGGTGGGAAAAAGCAGTTAAATAGGATACGTTCGGCCGCCGTGGTGGGTTGGGCAATCAACGCTCCCGCGGATATCGCCAATGCGCCGGCAAATTTAGCAAGTTTCATGAGTTGTCTCCTTGATTCCATCTTGCCAGGCAGAATGACAGCCGAAGTGATAACCAGGTAGGCGGATTGTGGTAATTGCAATTCCATATTTGAATAATTGATCCGGGTTTTGAGCCGTGGATTTCCCTGGAAGTCTGGGTTGGGTGGTGCTCACTCAGGCGCGCGCGATAACCAGACCGTTGCTTTGGATGCTGGCACTATCATTAATGCACGGCACGAAGGTAAGTGCAACCTAGCTGCACGCCGCAGTCGTAAAACTCAATTGCGGTTCACTTCAATGCGCGATCCGACCAGGTTTCCAGGTGTGTCGGAATAAAATCATAACTCGCGATCCAGCAGGGCCGGAAATTCGATACGCGCAATTATTTCGAGACGAGAAACCGTTCGAATACTTCTGATCCGACTATCCAGTCTTCGACGAAAGTGAGCTAGTGATCTAGTCTTGCGCGTGGACTGCAAACACCAACCTCAACGGCAGCCTGCATTCCCAATCAATCTTGGAAACCGTGTGTCGCGATGGGCCAAAAGCAGTCATCCGAATCTTCAAGATGAAAGGCGGCTGTGTCCGCATCTCGGTTGTTGCTGCAAGCTGCAGCGAACGACAGGTCTCGAATCTCGTGACCGCTGTCCCCGGCGACGTCGCCGCCCGGCAAGGGTGCTGCCTGACCCACTCAATCATTCGCGCCACCCCTCACAACCACGCCGCCTTCGGGTCTCTCTGCTTGCTTTGATAGCGGTCGAACCGGCCTCAACTGCGGCTCAATGCATTTTTAGCAAGTATCTGAAATAACGCACATTTTTGAATGCGTCTCGATTTGGGTGAAGGGCGGGTGAAAGGAGACGCGGGGCGTTCGGAGACCAATTTCGGGTCAACGGCCAGTCTCCGAAAGTCGGTTGGCCTCGTTAAACCCCTTTGAACCAAAAAGAAAAAAGGCCCACGCTGGGGCCTCGTCTCGGGTTCGCGAATGGTTTGTGGCGGAGAGTGAGGGATTCGAACCCTCGATGGGCTTTTGACCCATACTCCCTTAGCAGGGGAGCGCCTTCAGCCACTCGGCCAACTCTCCGGTTGGACCCTGATAGGAAATAGACTCCCATGGGTCAAGCGCTAATCCCTGCTTTCTGACGTCGAATTCAACTGCCTATTTGGCTAGTGCTCTCGATGCATTTGATCAGCTGGTTGTTCAACAACCCATCCTTTCTTCGGATCTAGAAATTAGTACCGATAAAGACCAGTTTTCGCGCAGGATTCCTGAGAGTGGCTCTCGCCATTAGTTACCGCTTATAAGAGAAAGGACAAATTCGTTTTATCACCAGCTGAGAACCTCAACCAATACATAAAAATTTAACTAATGGCAGCAACGCTCCCAGTCATTACAAAGTATTATTGAAATTCTCAAGAATAGTTAGAAGTAATCGCCGATTCTTCGTTGAAGAGATTCGCTTCTCGTTTGCCTGAATACAAAAATAATAAGGATTCTGGGATTTTGTTATCGATTTTTTTTGAACAGAGACTCCAAATACTTGGATTCGTATCGCCAATTCATGCGAAAACTCGAATATGGGGGTTGCAAAGCCGATATATTTTATGAGTAAATCCAATTTCAAGATGTCGACCCGTTACTGGGGATAAAACAGTGCAACAAAAATTAAGAACAAAAAGGACAAGACAGGATGGCGAATTGGGGCGTGTTAATGATCGTAGCGGGTGTGCTCTTCATGGTAGCAGCTTCAGTAGCTTCCTCGAATGTCTTAACACTCGCTTAAAGAGTGATGACTATAGCTTAACCATTCCGCAAAGGCTAAGTGCCGAACTTTTGAAACGCTATCGTATTCAGGTTTCCGCGGGCGCGGGAACAATCGAATCCAGCCTGCCAATCTATCGTCATTGGCCCTCCGGCCTAGCGCTTTAGACTACGGTTCTAGCTTCTCTTTCTCAACGGAGCCTAGAGGTGCGGCGTTTGATACTTCGGTCTTTAACTGCGTAAGCCTTCTTTGGCCACAAGCAACGCCAGCATAGTCTTCTGCAGTTAGGCGTTTGTGACTTGTAACCAAGCCTTCTGTGTCAAAGAAGAAGCGATAGTGATGGCGGTAGTGACTGTTGTCCGCACGCTCAATGGCGACTTCCGCACAGCTGCTGCGACCACGATGGATCTTTGATACAAAAAAGGGTGCCGCCGTTTGCAGCCCCATAGATCGACGTTTTCCGTCAACTGGTCCACGATAACGGACAGCCAGTAACTTTTCGCCTGTGGCTACTCGATTGCGGACGTAGGTCTCAATGTTTCTTTGGGTTTCATGACTTATAGGTTTCGTGACTTCTTCTTTGCCGTGATTGGAAGCAACCTGCACAGAGCAAGCCGACAAAACCACCGGAATGATAAGCGCTAAAAAGAAAAGACGCATGTTCCCCACCTTTGATTGATCACTGCCAAATCACTGGCGGCAGTATTTCCACCTTTTAAGAGCGAAAATGTGTCTGAACTATGATCAATGTGCTTCAGGGCTGCTGGTTCTCACCCCCGCGAGCGTTCTCTAGTGAAGATAATCAGAGAAACGCCGAGGATTACAATCAGGCCACCGACCAAGGTCATAAAACCTGGCTTCTCTCCCAAAATCACGACAGAGCCGATGACACCGACTACTGGCAGAAGCAACAAGACAGGCATGACTTGCGTAACGGGGTTGTGGTTCAAAACATGGAACCAGATGGAATAGCCGATAGCCGTCATCATGACCGCCAGATAGACGACTGTCGACCAACCGATCCAAGTGGCAGTCTGTACTGCCTCCCACTGTCCCTGTTCGAACAAGAAGGAGCCCAGGAGCATCTGTGGTCCGGCAAAGAGCCCCACCCAAGCAATAAGAGTGAAACCGTTAACAGCGCCCTTCATTTGTTTAACCATGATCTGGCTGACCGCCCAGGTGAAGGCACCGCCAACAACCAGCAAAGCGGGCCACAGCGCCGTTTCTTTCTCCGGCATACCCGCAATAAGGGCAACGCCTGCAAAAGCCAGCAAGATGCCAAGGATCTTTTGCCAGCCGACATGTTCCCTGAAAAGAAGAGCCCCCATGATTACGCCAAAGGGGACCTCCAACTGAACAACAATGATCGCGAGAGACGCATCCATGTGCTTCAGGCCTGTAAAGGTAAGGCCATATTGGATCGTTGAACCAATGAAAGCGAGCGCCGCAATCCATATCAGATGACCGCGCGGCATTTTAACAAAGGGAAGAAGTATGATAGCGGTCAAGCAGAACCGCATTCCCATCAATAGAAGAGGTGGGAACTCTGAAAGACCTGCCTTTGCAAAGACAAAGCCTAGTCCCCAAAGAAGAGGTACCAGCAATGCCAACGCCAATTGACTGAATGGCATCCAAGCCCCCTGTTATAATCTTTTAGCTGAGAATGCGTGGCTCAGGCAGCGGGGCTTGTCAATCGGAAACTAGAATAGGAATAAAAAGGGGTAGTTCAGAGCCGAGCTCAATAACCCATTACAACTCGTGACATTTGACGACAAAACCCAACAGATTCAGGCTGATCAAGCTTCGTCATGGAAAGATGCCGACCTGTCTCTAAGCTTTGATAGTTCAAGTGGTGTTTGCCAAGTGAAGCTATTTGAAACTGGTGGTGAGCCTTAGGAGAATTGGGGTCGATCTCTGTGAGCACAAATTCACCGTACGTCTTACGTACTTCACCAAGTAGCTGGGTTGTGTAAACACTCGACCGTGCATGCCAACGGCCGACGTGTGTGCGCTGTCCACAGCTACCGTTGCTGAGGCAGTTTTCGCTAACAGAAACAAACAAGCCATTGCGACAGCGTTCAAGGACAACCGCTTGATTAACATGATCGTTGATCATTGCCTCGCCATGCCACGTCCCAACCAAATCCCAGAGAGAGTTTTGTGGTTGAGGCCAGTAATAGCTGGATCCCTGTAAAGTGCTAACTGATGTTGTTGCTTGTGGAGCCTGCGTCCAAACCTGTGTTGGCAACTGCTGAAAGATAGGGACCGCCATTGCAACACTGCATAGGGAGGATAGTACCGCGGCGGCGGCCCCAAGGGAGAATAGCTTTCGAAGCGAATACATGACTCAAATACCTACGATTAAAATTTCAAACTCATAGGTAAATCTTAGAAAGCCTCTGGGGACCTGTCCAACGGGCTGAGGATTCCCTTTAAGGCCAGAATCCAAAAAAGAATCGCAGATTGAGAACGACTCAATCTCATATTAGGAAAGCGTGATAAAAACTTAATATCAGTCTGTGCAAGGCCAATTGGCTGACTTTACCAAACCAGGTGGAAGCTGGGTTGTGTCATCACCGCAGGCATCATCAAGCTGGATTTGTGTCAAACCAACAACCTGAGAGAGATCCGCACCTTCAATTTTGCTGAAATAAGTGATCGCCTTGGTAAAGTCCGCGCCAACCATAGAGGCACCGCTTAACAGCGCGCGTGACAGGTTCGCATAATTGAATTTTGTGCCGTCAAGATTGGCATGCTCGAAGTCAACGCGCCCGAACTCTGACTTGATGAGGTTAGCACCGCTCAAATCGGTAGCCACGAAGGAAGCACGCGAAAATTCACTCTTCTCCATCTGCGCACCTTTCAACGAAGCACGATCAAACTTGGCGCGGTAACCAACAGATTTACGCATATCGACGCCGTCCAGCTTTGCACCACTTAGTCTGGCGCTGGACAGTTCCGCTTTAAACAAGTTGGCCCCAATGAAGTTACCGTCTGTCAAGTTGCTGCCGTAAAAGTTGGTTTCTTCCAATATGGCATTGGTGAAATCCATCGACTTCATGACTTTTGAGGTCTTACGGCATTTCGTCCAATCTACGCCAGGAGCTGGCCAATCGGAACATCCAGCAACGGCCGCTTCCGGAACAGAGAAAACCATGACCGAGATTGCACAGGCCACCATGCCTGCCAACTTCCGCCTCAAAACAAACTGTCTCATCGTATCAAACCTCCATTTCCTGACGCTTTGATTAGATCACAAAGCAGTCGTTCACTCCAAATCACAAATCACCCATCTTGTCACCGGTTGTCTTATTCTTGCTCTTAGTCACAGAGAAGCTATAGTTCCCAAAATGCACTAACAGGGACCACATCATGCCAGACACAACAACAATGACCAATCAAGATAGCTTTTCCTTAGGGCGTAGATCATCCGACGGTGGAACGGCAACACTCAATTATTGGGGTGCCAACTCAGAATATGGCGTTTTGAGAGACGTTCTACTCGGCCCTGTCGCTAATCTAAAGCACTTGTCAACGAGCTCTTTGTCCAGGAAATACCTGCGGGAAGCGCCTTGCGACATCGAAATTGCAAAACAACAGCACGCTGAACTGGTTGATGCCTATCACCACTATGGTGTGAACGTTCATTTCCAGTTGGAAGACCCCAACCTGCCGATGCAGATTTACACGAGGGATTCATCTTTCATGACGCCGTACGGCGCTGTAATCACGAACATGGCCAACTGGTGGCGGCGCGGCGAAAACTATGCCGCTATCCGATCCTATCAAGAAAAAGGCATTCCCATCTACGACATGATCACAGCTGGCCACTTTGAGGGCGGAGATTTCAACGTCATTGAACCAGGCTGTGTTTTGATTGGTTGTGGCGGAGAACGCACGCGTGACGAGGCAGCTCAGCAGGTCAAAGGCTGGTTTGACAGCGAAGGTTGGGAAACTAAAGTCACATACTTCGACCCCTACTATGTCCACATCGATTTGATGGTTGTCATGATTGCCGAGAAGTTGGCTGCCGTCTGTATTGATTGTACGCCACCGGATGTGGTGCAGTGGTTGCGCGACAAATCAATCGAGATCATTGATGTCCCCTTCCCGGATACTATCACTCTTGGCTGTAATGTCATGTCGATGGGCAATGACCGCGTGATTGTCCCCAAGCACAGCCGTGTTCTGATCGAAAACCTCAAGGCTCGCGGTTTTGAGGTTGCTGAGATGGATATGTCGGAAGTTTCAAAGACCGGCGGCGGCATTCACTGTATGGCGCAAGCGTTGAGACGCGATGCTGTTTAGCAAATAGAAAAATCAGAAAAGCCGAAATTAGTGATTTCTGTCACATAATTTGCACAAATCGGGGCTTATAAAGAAATCATGTTAATCAGATAGATACAGATTTTCTTCGAATTACCCTCCCTGTTGACTTGCCCGCTAGAGATCTAGCGGGCTTTTTTTTGCCCTGTATGAAAAGCAACAATCTGCTCTAATGGTGATTTAAATCACTTTAACTTATCGCAGTTCAGGTATTTTAAACTCATGCTTTTGGACGAAAGTCCACACAGCCTCCCAAATCTAACTAGCCCGCTGATAACTCAGCGGGCTCTTTTTTTGCGCGTAGGTACTTCATTTTCTTTTGTAAATTTAGCTAGTTAGAAAGTCCGCCATCCAAGCCTCAACAGTGGGAACCGTCAAGGGCTTAGTCAAACTGCCCAAGCCAGCGTGATAGGCCTTATCACCCAAACGTTCCCGCCTGAAGTGTATGAGATCATTTAACAGCTCATCAGGGTATTCTGGATGGCATTGCATCGCCAGAACATTTTTACCTAGACGGAAGGCTCCATTGGGGCAAAACTCACTACCGCCCAACAAGATAGCGCCATCGTGTCAACGCCGGAGTAAAAACCCACCATTGGCCGGAGTAAAAATGTACCAGTTTGATGGTGTTGGACAGTCGTCATTATCCGCGTTCAGTGGAGCAG
>CAJQQJ010000079.1 GCA_905480445.1 uncultured Alphaproteobacteria bacterium
CTTGCGCCCCTACTTGATCAAAATAACGGCCGATTGCTCGAACAACGAGCAGGACTAGCTTGGAGCGCTGCTGTCTAGACAACAGTGTCCGCTCGTCTTTCCGATTTGTTAAATAGCCCATCTCCAACAAAACAGATGGCATGTCTGGTGCTTTGAGAACTGCAAAACCGGCGAAACGATGCGTATTGTTCCTCAATCTCCAATTTTTGCGCATATTGTTAACGAGCAAATTGGCGAACATAGCCGACAGATTCATCGTTTCTCTTTGCGCCAAATCAATCAAAATTGATCCGACTGAGTCGTAATGCTCGTCGAGCCGCACACCGGCAAGCACGTCCGCCTTGTTTTGTTGGGTCGCCAAAGCGGCGGCCTCTTTATCAGAAGCATTTTCTGACAAGGTGTAAACAGAGGCTCCTCCAATCTTTGAGCTATCATGTGAATCTGCATGTAAAGAAATGAAGAGATCTCCTCCAAAAGAACGTCCGATTTCAATACGCTTACGAAGCGGCAAAAATATGTCACGATTGCGCGTTAAGTGAACCTTGTACTTTCCGGTTCTCTCAAGTTCTCTTTTCAATTCTTTCGCAACGGCAAGGGTCAGTTGCTTTTCCCTCGTCCCACTTTTGCTGATTGCACCAGGATCAACGCCGCCATGGCCAGGATCCAGAATGATAACCTTCTTACCTTTAGATAAAGCAGCTCTTGGCAAGACAGCAATTTTTTGTGGCTTTATCTTGGGAAGTGGAACACCCGCGAGTGTTACTGATTGTTTGGGTGCTGTTGGTACGTTTTGTTTACGGCCCTTGGATACTTCTTCATCCTTATAGACATCAGCTGCTACAGACTGTATGTCAACGACAATACGATAGGCAGCTGTTCCTACAGGCTCTAGAAGAAAAGCATTAGCAATCTTCACCGGCCTGCTCAAATCGAGCACTACTCGTGAAACAGCGGAAGTGTACAAGCCATAGCGCAGCCCTTTGACCACACCGCCGGACTTCGGCATGTCGCGATCCGCAACCGACCAAACAGAGGCTGGAAAATCGACAACCAATCGATAAGGATTGTCCAGCGTAAAGGCTTTGAATTTGACCTGCTCTGATACCTCTAAAACAAGACGAGTCTTGTCTATCCCAGGGCCAATTCGAACCGATTTGACCGATGGATTAGCTATAGCTTCAACGCTAATAGAAAATAACAGTGCAATAAAAATTAGATAAAAACGCATCTGCACAGCAAAAACTTAAATATTATCGAGTCTAATTACAGTAAAAAGCAAATATTGCAAAAGAATCTGACATTTTCTGGATGCTTTACTTGTTCCTGGATTGAAAAGCCGCCTTCCCTGTCTGAAACCTCTGTGAAATAGCTAAAAATCTCGGGGAATACCAAACTAGGGATTGTGTAGGTGAGACTAAATCCCTATGTTCCGGAAAGGTTAGTGAGAAAACCGCTGGTTGGCCGACTGCAATTTAATGAAGCTAACAAAGACAAACAGCTTTGGTTTTTCATACCTGATCAGCAACATCAGCGCTTAAATTAGCATTTCGGCCTCTGTTGCAAACGTTTGAAGTTTTTGATTATGAAGTGCCTTGAGTGACGTCTGGTTTCTTCTTTATTAATCCTTCTAGCGTAATGAATTGGTTTCAAAGCTTCGTTCGTTCTCGAACAAGCCAACAACACGCGCCGCCGAGCAGATTGACCCCTCACAGGGCTTCGCCGGGACCGGCAGCGAAACGGAGATTATATGGTTAAGCGCATGCTTATTGACGCTTCCATGCCCGATGAGACTCGGGTTGTGGTTGTTAACAACGGTCAAATCGAAGAAGCAGACTTTGAACTTGCTTCAAAAAAACCCCTAAAAGCCAACATCTATTTAGCGCGAGTAACGAGGGTAGAACCTTCACTACAGGCCGCCTTTGTTGACTACGGCGGAAATCGACATGGTTTCCTTCCCTTCAGTGAAATTCACCCAGACTACTACCAATTGCCAGTCGCTGACCGTGAGGCTCTTTTGGCAGAAGTAGAGGATCGTTTGGATCGTGAACGCAAAGCGCGTGAAGACGAAGAGGAAGAAATCGAAGACGAAGAGAACGGTGATGAGGACTCGGGTCCTGATACGGTTGATCATCCTGGCCTCATAAACGAGGACGAAGAAGAGAGTTCACACGGCGAACAGCCCGACTATAATACTAAGCCCGAAGATCAAAGCAGTGAAGAAATTGCTTCTGCTGAAGCTGATGAGAGCGCTGAAGAAAACACAGAAGAAAACGGCGATGGCAAAACTATTGCTCAAAGCAGTAATTCCAGTGATTCAATCTCAACAGATGAAGACAGTTTAGATAAGGTTGAAGAAGGCAGCGCCCCCTCCTCCGATTCAGCAATAAGTGAAGAAGCGTCGAAAGACGAGTCTACCGAAGTCGCTGAAGATGACGAAGATGACTCTTCAGAAGTCAGTGATGAACAAGTTGCAGAGCACGCTTCTGACGATGACGAGTCAGATGACTCAACCGATGACGATGCTATCGATGAAGAAGCGTTGAGAAGCCGTGCGACAACCAAAGCAATCCTGGCGCGCCGCTATAAGATCCAAGAAGTCATCAAACGTCGCCAGATTATCCTGGTCCAGGTTACGAAAGAAGAGCGCGGCAACAAGGGCGCTGCTCTAACAACTTATCTGTCATTGGCTGGCCGTTACTGTGTTTTGATGCCAAACACCTCTAAGGGTGGTGGTATTTCACGCAAGATTTCCAGCCCTAAAGACCGCCGTAAGCTTAAAAGCATTCTGGCCGAGATGGAAATTCCAACAGGTTTGTCTGTTATTGTGCGTACTGCAGGTAGTCAGCGGAACAAAAGCGAAATCAAAAGAGATTTCGAATATTTGCTTAGAACCTGGGACGAAATTAGAGGACAGACTGTTCAATCAACTGCTCCTAGTCTCATTTACGAAGAAGGCGACGTTTTAAAACGTGCTGTAAGAGATATTTACAGCAGCGAAATGGATGAAATCGTTGTTTCTGGCAACGCTGGCTTCAAGACGTGCAAAAACTTTATGAAGATTTTGACACCAAGCCATGTTCGCAAAGTCAAAGAGCACAACGACGCCCAACCTCTTTTCCAGCGCTATGGCATTGAAAGCCTACTGAACGCTTTACAAGAGCCTGTCGTGCAGTTGCCATCTGGTGGCTATCTGGTCATGAATCAGACCGAAGCTCTGGTTGCAATTGATGTTAACTCGGGCAAAGCAACCAAAGAACGCCACATTGAAGACACAGCACTCAAAACCAACCTTGAGGCAGCTGAAGAAGTAGCACGTCAGCTTCGTTTGCGCGATATGGCTGGCTTGGTTGTGATCGATTTCATCGACATGGAAGAGCCAAAGCACAACAGTATTGTTGAGCGCAAATTGAAGGAAGCTATGCGCCAGGATAGAGCGCGCATTCAGCTAAGCCGCATCTCTGCCTTTGGTCTCCTTGAGCTATCTCGTCAAAGACTTCGTCCGTCCATGGGCGAGATCTCTAACATGACCTGTCCTCACTGTAACGGTACGGGCATGGTAAGATCCCCAGCTTCCGTTGCTCTTTCAGCAATTAGAGCGTTGGAAGAAAAAGCCGCAGCAGCAAACGCCGAGAACTTTACGCTCAAAGTCCCTCTAGCAGCCGCTCTCTATTTGATGAACGAACGTCGGATTATGTTGGCTGAGATTGAAAGTCGCAACAACATCACCGTCAAAGTTGACGTTATGCCAGCTGACCAACCTACAGACTTCCTGGTTTTGGTAGGAGACAGCGAGAGCGACGGTGGCGGCGATGACAATCGTAAGCGGTCAGATGACCGCAATGGCCGCAATAACAACAATCGTCGTCGTCCTCGAAACGAAGAGCGTAACAACAATAATAATCGCCGCGGCCGCCGCAAAGGCCCTCAGACAGACGACAATGAGGAAGATGAAAACGTTCAACCTCCTGTTCCCGCTCCTGTTGCCTCTGACGAGCAAGATGACGAATCAGAACGCAAAAAGGGTCGTCGCCGGCGCGGTAAACGCGGTGGTCGTCGTCGGCGGAAAGGTGAAGAGGGCGAAGTTTCTGCAAACGAGACCGACGTTCAGAATGGCGATGAGGCTAACAATGCTTCTGGAGATGCCGCTAGCGAAAATCAGGATGGCAATTCTCAATCGAACGAAGAAAAGCCTCGCCGCGGAAGACGTCGTTCTAAGAAAACTGACGATCAGGCAGCAGATAGCACACCTGAGGCTGCGACCTCTGATGTGAAAGCTGAAAGCACTGGTTCTGAGAGCTCTAGTTCTGAAAGCCCTGTGTCCGAGAGCAAAGATGAAGAAAAGCCAAAGAGGCCTCGGTCACGTAGGAAGACTACGGAAACAGCAGACGTCGCAGAGACAACTAAGGTTGAATCTGCAACTGAGGAAGCCGTAGAAAAGCCGAAGCGTAGAAGAACGCGTAAAAAAGCTGACGACGAAGCGGCTAGCGAAACTTCAGCTGTTGCTGCTCCTGTTGAAGGTGAAGAAGAGAAAAAGCCTAAACGTAGGACACGCAAAGCCGCTACAGCAGAAGATAAAGCCTCCACTGCTGTACCTTCTACGGAAGAAGAAAAGCCGAAACGAGTTCGCCGTCCACGCAAGCCTAAGGAAGAAAAAACATCTTCTTCTGAAGCTGTTGCGCCTACGGCAGTTCCGGAGGCAGCAGCTCCCACACCTACAACGCCAACACCAGAAGCATCAGCTGTTAAAGCCGAAGAAAAACCAGCTGACAAACCTAAGCGTCGCGGTTGGTGGCAGAGAGGCTGATTTAGTTCAGCTTTTTTGCAACCATTTTTCTAAACGATCGAGTGCTGTCGTTACTGTTTGTGTAGAGCCGGCGAATGAGAACCTGGCCCACTGATGCCCCCTATCCTGGTCAAAATCAACACCAGGTGTGGCGGCAACATGGGCCTCGTTCAACAACTGCTTACACCAGTCCAGTGAATTGTCCGTTAAGTGACCGATGAACGCATAAACGTAAAATGCGCCATCGGCTGGAGCAAGTCTTGTGATACCCATTTGGGGCAAACGTTGCAGCAACAGCGCTCTGCTTTCCTGGTAGACCTCGATATGATTATCCAGTTCCTCAAGACCATCAAAACTGCCTGCGGCCGCTACTTGGGAAACAGTTGGTGGGCAGATAAAAAGGTTCTGCGCTAAGCGTTCGATGCTTTGAGCTAAGTCAGGTGGCATGAGCATCCAGCCAACCCTCCATCCGGTCATACTGAAGTATTTCGAGAAAGAGTTGATAACAACCGTCTGCTTATCAAAACTCCAAGCGGTTGTTGCTTCCTTGCCGTAGGTTAGACCGTGATAAATCTCATCTGAAATCAAGCGAATAAACCGCGAAGAACAATAGTCCGTGAGGCGTTTCAATTCAGTTTCAGACAACATTGTCCCGGTTGGATTTGCAGGACTGGCGACGATCAATCCCGCTAGATTGTCAACTCTCTCCAAGATCTCGACTGTGGGCTGAAAACCTGTACCGTCGTCGCATGGCAGCGTCACAACCTCCATCCCAAGAGCTACAAGGATGTTCCGGTAAGCAGGATAACCGGGACTAGCCAAAGCAACGCGGTCCCCCTTCTTAAAGGCCGCTAAAAATGCCAAAACGAAGGCGCCCGAAGCACCAGCCGTAATAGCAATCTGATCGATTGTCAGCCCTACACCATAGTTCTGCCTGTAGTGGTTCGCGATTCTCTGGCGCAGTTCGGGTTGTCCCAAAGCAACCGTGTACCCCAGAGAAAGTCCCTCGGTCATTGCTTTAGTGACAGCTGCTACTGAGGCCTGACAAGCCCCTGTCCCTGGCTGACCGACTTCCATATGCATGACGTCCGCGCCTTCTTGCTCTAGTTTGGCAGCTTGGCTCATCACTTCCATCACGATAAAGGGGTCGATATCCAAATTTGCCACAATTTTTTCCTAAGACTAGAGACATTAAATTGACTGCCGTCGCTAAAGCATAGACAGCTTGGGTTGACAACTCTAGTTTCCGAGAAATGAAAACTCCGTATCTGAAGACGAAATAGTAAAGAAGAAACAGTGAAGACACTCAAGCTTTATGCGATTGCTGCGTTCTTAACGGCCTGCTTCGCTATCATCTCTGTGGTTCCATCTGCACAAGCACAGCGCCTTGCTTTCATCCGAGATGCAGAGATAGAACGCACACTCAAGGACTTGATGGCTCCATTTTTGGAAGCCGCTGGACTTGGGCGAAACTCTGTTGATATCTATTTAGTTAAAGATGACCGGATAAACGCCTTTGTTGCTGGTGGCACAAACATTTTCTTTCATACGGGCCTCATCCAAAAGTCAGATTCTGTAGAACAACTAGCCGCAGTTATTGCCCATGAAATTGGCCATATTGCAGGTGGGCACCTCATTAGGACACAAGAACAGATAAGAATTGCTCAAATACAATCGACTATAGCAACGATACTCGGCGCAGGTGCGGCGATCGCCACTGGTGACGCGCAAATTGCTGGTGCCGCCATAGGTTTGGGTACATCGATTGCTCAAGCCGGTTTCTTTTCCTATAGCAGAGCACAAGAATCGGCAGCGGATCAAGCTGGCGTTCGCTATATGGAAACTGTCGGTCTTTCACCATCACACGCTATGAATTTCATGAAGAAGCTCGAAAACCAGGAGCTTTTAAGTGCTGCGAGCAAAGATCTATATGCCCGCACCCACCCGCTTACACGTGAACGTATTTCATTCCTTAGACATGCCGCAGATCGTTCGAACAAGAAGGGTTCACTTCCAGACTTCCAAAGGGAACGTTTTCACCGGATTAAAGCCAAACTCGATGGCTTTATCAAACCATACAATCGGGTCACTAAACTCTATCCTTTGTCAGACAACTCTATAGCGGCTCGCTACGCTAGAGCTATCGCCCATTATAAGCGTTCTGACTTAGCCCAAGCCCTGCCCTTACTCGACCAACTGATAGCAGGGGAGCCAAGCAACCCCTTCTTCCACGAGCTGCGTGCTCAAGCCTTAATGGAGCATGGTCGTTTGGGAGAAGCCCATGACTCCTACGCCAAAGCAGTGCAATCCTATCCAGGTTCTTCTTTGCTTAGAGCGACCTTAGCTCATGTCCAATTGGAACTCGGCCAACCCAATTTATTGCCCTATGCTCGCGGCAATATCGAAGTCGCTTTGGCTACCGAACCTACCAACGCAAGCTATTGGAGTTTGGCAGGCAGGGTCTACGGGAAAGAAGGCAACATCGGAATGTTTAACGTAACGCAGGCTGAAGCCTCTATGGCTTATGGCAAATTCGATCAAGCGGTAAGATGGGCTCAAAAAGCACAAGGCATTCTTCCAAAAGGGTCGATCGCCTGGAACAGAGCCGTAGATTTGGAGCAAACCGCCAAACGTCTGGCGGAAAAAAGGCGCTGACCCTCCAAAAATTTATAGTTCTCAGCTCTTTGTGAGCTAAATCACCGAGTCTTTATTGGATTGTTGTGCTAGAAGGCGCTAAATCTTACGAAACTGATTTCTTATTTTTTGGAGTTCTCATATGGCTATTAAATCATTCTGGTCTGATATTTTGAAGGTTGGTTCTTCCGTTGCGATAGCTGCAATGCTTGCGGCAGCACTAATCACCTCAGCTAAAGCTCAGACAATTATCACGACCAAGCAACAGTCATTTGACCAACGCCAAGAGCAGGACATTGAATCTATTGTTCAACGCTATCTTTTGGAACATCCAGAAGTCGTCTATCAAGCTCTCGTTGCCTGGCAGAACCGCCAAGAGCAAGAAGAAAAAGTAGCCGCACAACAAAACATAACACCAAACGCTCAAGCACTGTTTAACAACGCGTCGGATCCTGTCTTTGGAAACCCTGACGGCGACGTCGTCATGGTTGAGTTCTTTGATTACCGCTGCGGTTATTGCAAGCGCGTGGCCGGTGGTTTGATGGATATGTTGGCCAAAGATGGCAATGTCAAACTGGTTATGAAAGAGTTCCCAATTCTAGGTCCTGATTCAGTTGTCGCGGCACGTGCAGCCTTAGCAGCCCGCAAGCAAGGAAAGTACAACGAGTTACACATGGCTCTTATCCAGTCTCAGGGTGCTTTGAACGAGAACATCATTATGAAAATCGCGGGCTCAATTGGCTTGAATACAGAGCAACTGAAGGCCGATATGAACGATCCAGTTATTCAGCAGGAAATCGCTCAAACTCGCGCTTTGGCTCAAAAACTGAAAATCAATGGAACGCCGGCTTTTGTATTTGCAGATCAGATTGTGCCGGGTGCTATTTCTCCGGAACAAATGTTGCAACATATCAATCGCATAAGACAGACTAACGGCTAGTTCCTGACAACAACTAAGTCCTCAAAGGTGGTCGTATTTCGTTTGCTTCCACCCTTTTGTTTCTGTAGATCTCTCATCATAGAAATCACAACGGCTAGCTTCAGAGTAAGCTGGCCGCTTTTCGTTGTTTACAAGCAGGAAATCAATTGGCGCTTCATCTTGGCACCTGGCTTCGAACTTGTTAAACAGTGATCCAATAAAAGTTGAATATCCGGAGTTGAAGTGACAATGGCGAAGTTTGATATCAGCGAAGATTTGCTGGAAAAATTAGCAAAAGTTCTAAAAGAGGCTGACTTGACAGAAATCGAATATGAGGCCGATGGCGCCCATATTCGCATGTCCAAAGCAGTGGAACAGGTCATGGTCCAACAGGCTCCGATGCAGATGGCAGCTGCACCAACAATGGCACCGCCGCCGGCTTCTACCTCGTCAGCATCCGAATTGACTAACGTTGCTGCAAGCAATGGACACACAGTAACATCACCCATGGTCGGAACGGCCTACAAAGGGCCTGAGCCAAGTAAGCCTGCTTTTGTGAAAGTAGGTGATGCTGTAAAAGAGGGGCAAACCTTACTAATCATTGAAGCCATGAAGGTCATGAATCCTTTGCCATCCCCAGTATCAGGGACTGTTAGTGAAATTATTTTTAAGGACGGCGGCCCAGTTGAATTTGGCCAACCTCTCCTGGTGATTGAATAGGGTTTGTAGGCAGCTAAATGTTTGACAAAGTTCTAATAGCAAACCGAGGTGAGATAGCACTTCGCATCCACCGTGCTTGCAAAGAGATGGGAATCGATACTGTTGCTGTGCATTCCACAGCAGACATCGATTCAATGAGTGTTAGACTGGCAGATGAAGCCGTTTGCATTGGGCCACCGGCTGGCGGCGTTTCTTATCTGCACATGCCGTCGATTATTTCTGCGGCCGATATCACTGGCGCACAAGCCGTTCACCCTGGTGTTGGCTTCTTGTCAGAAAATGCCGACTTTGCGGAAATGGTTGAAACCCATGGCCTGACTTTCATCGGCCCTTCAGTCGAACATTTGCGTAACATGGGTGATAAGGTTACAGCCAAAAAGCTTGCGGTTGAAATTGGCTTGCCCGTTGTTCCCGGTTCGCCGGGTGAAGTTAAGTCCTTAAAAGAAGCTAAAGAAGTCGCAAAGTCTACTGGCTATCCTGTTCTCATCAAAGCAACAGCTGGCGGCGGCGGCCGCGGCATGAAGATCGCCAATAGTGAAGATGAATTAGAAGACGCTCTCTCTATGGCATCCTCGGAAGCTAAAGCCGCTTTCGGCAATGCGGGCGTCTACATGGAAAAGTACCTGGGCAACCCCAGGCACATCGAAATTCAGGTCATTGCTGATAAGCACGGTAACGCAGTGCATTTAGGCGAGCGCGATTGCTCCATGCAACGGCGCCATCAAAAAGTTATCGAAGAGGCGCCCTCACCTGCTTTGTCTGCCAAAGAAAGACATGAAATTGGCGAACTAACGAGACAGGCTGTGGCTCGCTTAGGTTACTATTCGGTGGGAACGGTTGAGTATCTTTATGAAAATGGAGAGTTTTTCTTCATCGAAATGAATACCCGCCTACAGGTCGAGCACCCGATTACCGAAATGATAACGGGTGTTGACCTAGTCAGGGAACAAATCCGTATTGCCCACGGACATAAACTGTCGTTTTCACAGGAAGATATCCGCTTTTCTGGCCATTCCATCGAATGTAGAATCAATGCAGAACATCCAGAGACATTCGTTCCTTCGCCTGGTAAACTTCAAGAATATCATGCACCGGGTGGCCTCGGTATTCGTGTCGACTCGCATCTCTATTCTGGATATTCTGTTCCACCGCACTACGACTCACTGATCTCCAAACTGATCGTTCACGGTAAAACCAGGAATGAGTGTCTTATGCGGTTAAGACGCGCGTTGGATGAGTATGTGATCGGTGGCATCCACACGTCCATTCCCCTTCATCAGCATCTGGTTCATGAACCAGATTTCATAAATGGGGATTATTCAATCAAATGGCTCGAAAAGCACATGGAAGAAAATCAAAACTAGCGCGAAATTTTGGCTGAACTAGAGCTAACTCCCGAATTGCTGCTATCAGCTTATTCCATTGGCTTGTTTCCGATGGCCGAAAGCGCTGATGATCCCCATTTGCATTGGATAGATCCCGATCTTAGAGGTGCGATTGAAATTAGCAAGTTCCACGTCCCCCGGCGTTTGAAAAAGCTTGTTCGACGAAACCCCTTTTCTATCCGCATCAACACGGCCTTTAGAGCCACGATGGAAGCCTGCGCGGAAGAGACAGAGACAAGGTCTGAAACCTGGATAAATGAAACGATCCTAGATCTCTACACCCAACTGCATGAGCAGGGTCAAGCCCACTCCGTTGAGTGCTGGTTGGAAGACAAACTGGTTGGGGGCTTGTATGGCGTTTCACTTGGTTCTGCGTTTTTCGGCGAGTCCATGTTCTCCCGCGTAGACAACGCCAGCAAGGTTGCGCTCGTTGCATTATCCGCACTCATGACCAAAACTGGCTTCACTTTGTTGGACTGCCAGTTTTGGACAGAACACCTTAGTCAGTTTGGCATCCAAGAGATTGAGAGGGAAAGCTACCAGGCGCTTCTACATGAGGCTCTTGATAAAAGACCTCAATTTGCAGAAGAAATCACGGCCTCTGAACTAGCTGAGTTTTTGCAATCAACGACCCAAACATCATAGACTGGGTGTTCCATCGCTGCCAAAGCCGGGCTGGAAGCAAACATCCAACCGCTATAGACTTTCAACGGATCGTTCTGGCTCCGTTGATCTACTATTTGTAAGAAGGCAGCACTTTCTGGCGTTTCTGTTGGTGGGTTTTCGAAACAAGCTCGGTTGGTGATCGCCAAACTGCCAAATTTGATAGTAGCATTCTTTGCTACTTCCAT
>CAJQQJ010000080.1 GCA_905480445.1 uncultured Alphaproteobacteria bacterium
AAAAGCTGAAGTCGATAGACCCAGCGCTAAAACTGCCGCTGCTGCGGCTTTAAAAAGGCTCTTCATGAGCACCTCCCTGTTGTACGCGGCGTAAGCTCGCCGCTGGTTTATCCGGGTCTCCCCGAACAGTTTGAGAACGCTCAGCGTTTCGAACGCTGTCTCCGTTCCCAGATTACAGAAGCTGTGCCAACAATCAAGATCAAGCAGATCAGAACAAAGAGTCCGCCTGATACAGGACGATCGATCAAATCCCACGGGACTTTGACGCGGCTGGCACCAGCCGTTAACTTTTTGACGATGATATCACCAAGCACCATTCCCAATACAATCGGGACAAGAGGCCAATTCAGGCGGCGCATGATAAAGCCCAGAAATCCGAATACACAAGCCACAGCGCAATCGACTGTTGAATTACGAATGGAGTAAACGCCGATAAAGGCCAGGATAAGAATGAAAGCTCCTAGGAACCGATTAGGAACATAAATCACTTTCGTCAGATACTTGGTTGTGAGCAGCAAGAAGATCACAACAAAGACGTTGATGATCAGCAGCGCGATAAAGACAGAGTATAAGAAATCAGGGTTGAGTTCGAAGATGTCCGGCCCTGGTTTGATGGCTTTGGAATAAAACACCGTCAACATCATCGCAGTTAATGCTTCACCAGGAACCCCTAAAGCCAACAGCGGAATCATGGCCGCGGCGGGAACTGCGTTGTTGGAGGTCTCTGATGCGATCAATCCATCTGGTGCACCATGGCCGAAACGGTCCGGGTCTTTGGACATAGAACGTGCTGTTGCGTAGGAGAAAAACTGGGCCACAAACTCGCCAACGCCGGGAATAATCCCCATGAGCGTTCCGTAACAGGCTGAAGCAGTGGCGACCCCTGGGAATTTCTTTAGCTCAAACAGACCTTGGAACAAACCGCCTGACATTTTTATTTCTGGTGTCGCAGCATCTTTGCTCCGCAATAGAAATAGCGCCTGGCTAATGGCAAAAATACCAATGATCACCACAATCAAGTTGAGCCCACTGTAGAGCCACTCCTGATCGAAGGTAAAGCGATCGATCTTCTTGGTTGTTTGCCGACCAACGAGCGCGATCATGAAACCAACAAAGTAAAGCAATATCGCTAAAATCATGTTCTTCCTGTGAGCAAAAACCAGCAACACGGATCCAAAAACCGCGGCCATCAAGATATCTCTATTACCGAACAGCGCTCCAAAATCCTTCAAGTAGGGACCCAAAATAATCAGGCAGAAGATCGCAACCAAAATAGAGAAAGTACCGCCGAAAAATGATGCCGAATAAGCAAGTGAAAGTGCCCGATTGGCTTCGCCATTTCGGGTCATGGAATAACCGTCGTATGTCGTTAGCGCGTTAACAGGTGTCCCAGGCGTGTTGATGAGAATGGCAGGAATAGCGCCGCCGTACATCGAGGAACCATAAACGCCGAGCAACAAAACCAACCCAACAATTTGGGGAAGGAAAAGCGTTGCAGGTAGGAGAATAGCGATTGCAATCGCAGGACCAATGCCTGGTACTGCACCGATTAACACACCACCAATGGATCCAATCAGCAGCGCGACCAAAACCTGAATGTCCCAGAGAGCGGCAAGGCCTGTCAGTAGTGCTTCCACAATCCAGCTTCCTAAAAATGTGTCTTCATGAATGCTTCCGCTGCGGGCGGTAACATTTCATAGACAGTGACATAGATCGGCGTCTTAATCTTGAGGAATGTGCGGAAGATCAACACAATCACGATTGCCGTCGTGAAAGATATCCCTATCCATTTCAACGATCTATACCCCAGACGATAGGTTAAGCCGACAGCCAGTAACACCGTTGATAGTAGGTAGCCCAGAAATGAAATTCCGAAGGTGTAAATCATAAAGTAAGCTACAAACTCTAACGCCATGAACCAGTGAGCCAACTCTTTGGTCAACCGCTTTGGTAAATGAAGTCGCTTCGACTTGATGGCATTTCGATAAGAAAACCAAAGATTTAAGCTCACAGCAATTGTCAGAAAAAACATACCGATGGCGGGTGTCACCCAACCTTGCTTGAGGATTTTACCGAAACGTTTCTGAGGGAGCTTGCGATCTTCGAAACCGGATTCAGTATTGAAGTAAAAAAGTAAAACTACCACCGCTATGAATAAACAGAAAGAAAACAGCAAGTCGCCGTGTTGGCGCTTAAACTGGAAGAAATCCGCACCTGCAAACTTCTTGTCAGGAGTGATTAGGCTTCTGAAACTGCCTGAAGCAGACGATGATAAGAGGCCTGAACTATCAGTGTTACTTCCAAGTGTTGAAGGTGTTGTCTTAGATTCAAACTTTTCAGCCATGCCGCCTCTCTTAATCCGTTGATGTAAAAAGCTTGTCCATTATTGTCTTGAACTGTTGTCGCTCGCCACTACTTAATTTCCCGAGGAGCCATTCTTCGGTTTGTAAGGCTTCCGGCGTCAGTTCATCTATTAGCTCTTGACCAACAGGAGTCAACGATAGGACGACGCGCCGACGATCGGCAACATCTGTTACTGCTTGAACCAGACCAAGCTTTACAAGTTTCGTTTGCGCACGGCTTACTCTGGCGGGATCCATAGATGTCGTTTTCGCGACCTTGAGTGCAGAACAGGGTTGAAAGCGTTCCAACGTTGTCAGCATCCGCCATTCTTTAGTGCGAAGCTCATACTTACGATTAACAATCTTCAGCAAAGCCATGTTCAAGCGGTTCGCGACGACAGCCAGCTGAAAAGGCACAAAAGCCTCCAGCTCGAAGTCATCGTTTTCCAATTGAATTTTGCTCTGCTTGTTCATCGTTAGTTTCTAGCCCGCCTTACCAAAGGCATAGTCAAGGCCGTCAGCAATCTTGTCCGCTTCCTCTTTCGTCAGAATAAGCGGTGGCGACATGATGATTACATTGCCGGAAACACGGATCATAACACCAGCATCCCACGCATGGTCTGCTACAGCCGCCATTGGTTCCTTGCCAGCAAGCGCTCTCGTTGAACGGTCAGCTACGCAATCAATTGCCATC
>CAJQQJ010000081.1 GCA_905480445.1 uncultured Alphaproteobacteria bacterium
GATAAAGCACTCGTTGTGGGCGTCATGATGGAGTTGAGCAGCCATGTTTTCGTCTGACCCCTCTGCCAACGTCACACTAGGATTGAGCGTGACTTCAGTAAAACGCCCGCCGTTGCCCTCTTGCACCATCAAGCCAGTTGCCTTGTCTTCATAAGCTAGAACCAGGAGCTTGTTGCGTGACGCCAAAGCTAAATAGGTCAGCATATGACAACTCGACAAGGCCGCAACCAACTGATCTTCTGGGTTCCAAAGACCTTTACTGCCCTTAAAGGCTGGGTCAGCGGAAACGTTTAGCGTTCCTTTGCCTTCAATCGTGATTTGATGGTCTCTGCTATAAGAATTGTAGTCTTGGGTGGTTGAACTGTCGTCGCTGTCCCAAACCAGCGCCAATGAATAGAGATGCTCTTTGCCAGCCATTAGTTGGTGTCCTCACAAGGGTAGATTTTCATAAGGCCTTTAACAGCAACCATGGCAGCGGGCGTTAAACGCTTGTCGTAGTCCGCCTGATCGCTGTCATACTCTAGTTCTAATGCCGCCAGAATTTCCTCATCATCAATGACTTGATCTTTGGGAGGACAGAGAAGCTCGGTTTCAAACTTCTGAAAATACAAGGTTTCAGCAGCATTCACGCCAGCAGCCACGCCGTCCAAGTAGATCGTCAAGGATTTCTTGGCGCCGACGTTGTACTTGGCGCGCTCTTTGTAGGCGAAGAACGACTTGGCTGAAGTATCGGCTTCTGCAGGACCTACGCTTAACGCAATAGCAAATCCCAGCAAAAGCGCGGTGAGTTTAAACATGACTATCCTTGGGGTTGGGGTTTTCATTTCCCCCCTCTTCCCAAGGAACTAGCGGACTGTCAACCGTCTCCTGTTAGGATGTTTCTTCCAGCAAAGAAGCCTGAGCTTTCCCTTCGGCAAGAGTCAGTTGCTGGATCAATTCATCTTCAGTGATAGTGATTGATGCACGGTCGAAGTCCGCTTTGACCTTTCCCAGGATGTCAGCGTCCCCTGGTTCGGCGAGATCGGAAACAATGACCTCGTCAATAAAGGCTGCAACTTTCGCATCAGCGAGACCAAGTTTGGCGGCTGCCCATTCTGCGAACATTCTATTGCGCCGTGCAGACAGTCTGAATTTGGCTTCTTGGTCATTTGCGAACTTCGCCTCAAAAGCGCGCTCTCTGTCATTTAATGTGACCATTCAACAATCCTTTCTTAGTGTTGTACATGAAGAGGATGTATTAGATATGTGGACTGTTCCGACTCTTTTCAAGGATTACCCGTGGCTCCTAAGTTCAACAAAGAAATGGCATTTACTTATGGTGTCGCCGATCAATTGAGCCCACTGGTACGCCGCGTGGTCGCAAATAATCCCTCCGCCTACACTTTTCACGGTACAAACTCCTACTTGGTTGGAGAGCCCGACGGTGAGGTTGCGCTCATTGACCCTGGACCAGACCTAGTTGGACATGTCGAAGCGCTAGAGCGTGCTATGGATGGCCAAGAATTAACGGCTATCATCGTTACGCACAGACACATCGATCACACCCCTGCTGCGAAAATTTTGCAAGACCGCAGCGGAGCGCCAATTTTCACATTCGAAGAACAAGCTGGCGCTTCCTTCGGTGAAGACAGTTCCTTCCATTACGACATTGGTCTAAAGGACAAAGAGGTTGTAAGAGGCAACGGATGGACTTTACGAGGTTTGCACACACCAGGTCATTGTGGCGATCATCTTTGTTTTGCCCTTGAGGAGGAAAACCTCTGCCTTGTCGGAGACCATGTCATGGCCTGGGCAAGTTCGATTATCATTCCTCCAGAAGGGCGTTTGGAAGACTATTTTACCTCTCTGGATTATATCTGCGATCTGAATCTTGATGCGCTCTTTCCCGGCCATGGGCCGGTAGTGGAAGACCCTGCTACCTTTTTGCCTGCCCTCAAAGCGCATCGCTTAGGACGCAATGACCAAATCATACGAGCGTTAAAAAGTGGCCGTTCCACTAAGTCTCAATTGGTAGCATTAGTCTACGCGGCTACACCAAAAGCCTTGCATGCCGCTGCCGCTTACACTTTGGAGGCCCACTTGATCTATTTGCAGGAGCAAAAAGCCATCGCCCTTGATGATGGCCATTACAGACTCTGCTAATCTTTGACTTGCCACGAAATCGTCATTTCTTTCTATTCGACAGTGATAGCGCAATTCCTTAAACAGTGAGCATAACCAAAAGGATTTGAGCCTAATGCAGATTGTCCTCATAGGAACAGGCTACGTAGGTCTGGTGACAGGAACTTGTTTTGCTGAACTCGGCATGGACGTCGTTTGTGTCGACAAAGACAAAGCCAAGATCGAAGGACTGCGCAAGGGCGTCATTCCAATCTATGAGCCTGGCCTCGACGCTATGGTCGAAGCCAACGCATCTGCTGGTCGTTTGAAGTTTGTAGAACAGCTTGAAGGCACCGTTGAAGATGCGGACGCCATATTCATCGCTGTTGGAACACCAACCAGACGCGGGGACGGTTATGCCGACCTTCAATACGTCTATGCCGCTGTTGACGAGGCCGCGGCCCTAGCTAAACCCGATGCCGTTCTGGTGACCAAGTCGACTGTGCCACCAGGGACGGGCGCGGAGATCAAAGCCAGAATAGCCAAGTCCCACCCCGAAGCTGTGCTCCATGTTGCCTCCAACCCTGAGTTCTTGAGAGAAGGCTCCGCTATAGAGGATTTCATGCGCCCCGACCGCGTGGTTTTTGGTACAGATCACACCAAGGCAGAGCAGGTTCTAAAGCAGATTTACTACCCGCTCGAAGACAAGGCCACTATCTTTGCCACGACCGTAATCGCTGCAGAGATCATCAAGTACGCAGCCAACGCCTTTTTGGCGACCAAGATCGCCTTTATCAACGAAGTGGCAGATCTTTGTGAAGCGGCAGACGCCAACGTACAGGACATTGCACGTGGTATCGGCCTAGATGAGCGCATCGGCAGTAAGTTTTTGCAAGCCGGGCCCGGTTATGGCGGCTCTTGCTTCCCTAAAGACACGCTGGCTTTTCTTGAGGCAGGAAAGCGGTTTGGCGTTGACCTTTCAATAGTTCAGCAAGTTGTCCATTCAAACGACAAACGGAAAGATGAACTTGCTGACAGGATAAGCTCTCTTGTTGGTCCTGATTTGGAAGGTAAAACTATCGCTGTCCTCGGCTTAACCTTTAAAGCCGACACCGACGACATGCGTGAAAGCCCAGCGATTAACCTAGTGAACGAACTTCATGAACGCGGAGCCATCATCCAGGCCTACGACCCACAAGGCATGGAAGAGGCCGAGAAGATCTTTGGTAACAAGATCACCTACTGTGATACCGCTTACTGTGCAGTTGAGAATGCGCACGCCTTGACGGTTGTGACGGAATGGAACGAATTCAAGGCCGTCAATCTCGAAAAGGTTAAGGAACTTATGGCAGCACCTAACTTAATTGATCTTAGAAACCTCTTTGATCCGCAGCGCGTAAGAGAACTAGGTTTTACCTATTCTTCAATTGGACGGAACTAGATCCGAATTAAAGAAAAAGGGGCACCGAATGGCACCCCTTAAAATTCTTAAACTAACAAATCCAGGCTAGTGAAATTTAGACTAGTGAATTGAGTTTGGAAGTTCCTTAATAGCATCGTCTACCAATGTTGTACCGGCTTTGCCATTCGCTTTATCCGCAAGGAGCTGCTCTAGAGCAGCAACCGCCACATCAACAGTCTGGTAGCGAACCTCTTGAGTTGCCTGAAGTTCAGCTTGCTTGATCCGAAGAACAGCAGCCTCTTCACGACGCTTCATAGCTGTCGCCAGACTAGCAGAAGACGTTTCTTTCATTCCCTCGGCAGAGCTGGCTGCTTGAGCAAGAATAGCATCTACATCGTCCATCGCTGTCGCTTGCTTACGCTTGTATTCAGCGAGCAAGTTCTGGGCTTCTTCACGCAACTCGCGTGCTTCGTCCAATTCCTTTCGGATCTAAGCTGAATAGTCGTCCAAGCCGGACATTGCCATTGGAAGTACTTTCCAAACAACAAGGATAGCGAAAAGGACAAAAGCAACAGCTACCCAGAAAGTTGGGTCTGAAAACATTGAGGCGTCTTTAGACGCAGCCGCAAGAATAAAACTACCCATTATGCACCTCCCTCAAGTGAGGATTTGATGGCCGCTTTGATCTCTTTGTCGCTCAAATCGGCTCCAAGCAATTTTGATCCAGCAGCGGATACAGCCTCACCAGCAATCTCAGCAACATTCGCCATAGCGTCGTTCTTTGCTTCAACGATGCGTGCTTCAGCAGCTTGCATTTGCTTTTCAAGCTTCGCAGTCAAAACATCGTTCTGCTTTGCAGCTTCAGCCGCGATTTCATCGCCAGCCTTTTTCATGACAGACTGAGCGTCTGACTTTGCTTCAGCTAAACGTGCTTCATAGTCCGCCAAAATTTTCTCTGCTTCCTGTTTTAAGTTGGAAGCAGAAGTCAAATCTTGATCGACTTTGCCAGTACGCTGAGACAAAACCTCGCCAACCTTCGGCAACGCAATTTTCCACAAAAGGAAATAGAGCGCGACAAAGGTAATAACGAGCCAAAAAACCTGACTGCTATAAGTCGAGATATCTAACTGTGGCATAGGCCTTCACTCCAGTTCTAAAAGGCAAAAGAGGGCAGATCAAACGTGAACTGCCCTTAAAGATCGCCTTAACCGAAGAGAATAAGAAGCGCGATAACCAAAGCAAAAAGTGCGATAGCTTCAACGAGAGCAAAGCCAAGCATTGTCATAGTGAAAACTTCACCACGAGCAGCCGGGTTACGGCCTACAGCCAAGATGAATGATGAGAAGATATTACCGATACCAATACCAGCACCAATAACACCAATCACAGCAAGACCAGCACCAATAACTTTTGCAGCTTCGAGTTCCATTAACTTATTCCTTCTAGTGTAACTCGTTTGAGATAATTAAGATTAACAATGCACCTTAGTGAAGGTGCAAAGCGTCGTTGATGTACAGGCAAGTCAGAATAGCGAAGACGTAAGCCTGCAAGAAAGCGATTAGAATTTCCAAGCCTGTTAGACCGATAACCAAAGCAAATGGTGCAACACCAAAGAAGCCAAGGACTGGAATGAAGCCCGCGATCACCTTAATCAGTGTGTGGCCAGCCAACATGTTGGCGAACAAACGAACTGAGAGTGAAATTGGACGAGACAGGTAGGAAATGATTTCGATTGGGATAAGCAGCGGCCACATGTAAAGCGGCGCCCCAGGCGGCACAAAGAAAGAGAAGAAGTGCATGCCATGCTTAACAATCGCCAGGATTGTCACCAAAATGAAGACAACAGCGGCCATTACGAAAGTAACAATGATGTGGCTGGTAAATGTGAAACTGTAAGGCAGCATGCCCAGCAAGTTTCCGACCAGGATAAACATAAAGACGGTAAAGATAGCAGGCAGATAGCGACGGCCTTCTTTGCCAATCGTATCGTCGATCAAACCTTCAATGAACTTAAAGCTCAACTCGACCATTGCTTGCCAACGACCAGGAACCATCAACTGACGGCGAATACCAATGAGCATGAAGGCAGCAATAATAATTACAGTTGCCACCATAAACAAAGAAGAGTTGGTGAACGATATATCGTAAGATCCGAGTTGAATCTCACCAAGCTCTTTGATCTTGAATTGCTCTAGTGGCCCTGCCATTGGTAGCTACCTTACTTTTCTAACTCATCATCATCTAATTCTACAGGCGCGCCGTTTTGGCGCTTGTAACCAACTGTAGAACCAAAGCCTGACGCTACTTTGTAGACATTCAACATGCCCGCCGCAGCGCCCAAAATAAAAAAGCCGATCAGGAACCAGGGTTTGGTGCCCAACCAATAGTCAAGCAACAATCCGATCCCAACACCGACAATCAGAGCCGCTACGAGATCGGTCGCCATTCTAAAGGCTGGACCGGCACCGCCGCGCTCTTTTTCGTCCGAGGCATCTTGTCCATCCCCGACACCAGCTGCCTTCAGCTTGTCATCAAGGGCCTTCAAAGGGTCTTTCGTTTCGTCGCTCATTTTCACTCGCACCAAAGCAAAGGACTAAAGCCTAGAATTCGGCGGCACAATAGGTCTGGGGCCCGGTAAGGTCAAGGACGATAAGGCCGCACTTTTGTGACGAAACGCCGCTGTAAGTCAGCATTCCCGTCCAGCCTCTACTATTTGCGCCTGTTCCTTCGTTTGTACGACGAAAATCAATGAATATGTTCGGAATTGGGAAGGTTTTGGCATCGCTCGATAAAGATTTCGATGCTGAAAATACCGCTGGTTTCTTTGATCGGCTAAAAGAATCCGAAATCTGGTAATTGTTGCTACGTCCAAATGCGATTCTGTGAATGATCAACAGAGCACAACTTGTCGTCTGGACGAGGTGTAAAAAAATGGCCCGCCTTTTCAAGAAAGAGCGAGCCATCGATGGAACGTTACCTAAATAGGAAGGTTCAAAGTTGGTTTACTTGATCGCGCTGATGAAGTCAGCCGCCGCTTTGGTGCCATCCTGCGCAAGCTTGGTCTGTTTTGTATAGAGCTCGTAGGCATCAGTGAGTAGTTTCTTTCCACCGCTGTTGTACCACTGATCTGAACAGAGCCTGCCAGCCACTTTTTCTATCGTGATTTCGTATTTGCCGTTGGTCTCTCCCAAAATTGCAACCACACAGCCAATTTCGGCAAAACCTAAGTGCAGGCAATAGTCATTGATCACACTGGCCTGGCCGCGAATCTTCCAGCCGCCACCGCTACACTGTTGATGCATATCTTTTACATAGGCTTTCTGGTTTCCAGAGTGGATTATCAGAGCATCGAGAGGGGACCAAATGCCACCGCCCTGTCCGTCCACATAGGCCGCGCCGTTTACAGAAACTTTCCCTTCGAGCATGTTCATCAGCAACATGTTGGTTTCTGCGGTGGCGCTTTGAGCAAAGGTTAGCCCAAAAATCAGGGTGAAAAATGTGGTGAGTTTGCGTTTCATTTGTTGTTCTCCATTAGCTTGAACAAATTTGAAGACCTGACGATAAACCTGAAGCTATCTCGGTTCGGCTTCCATGCACTTTCTTTTCCACGTTACCGCTTAAAAGCTAACAGCCCTTTAACCGCAATCGAAGTAGGTCTGACTGCCTTCGACGCGTTAACCACTCGCAGTCTTAGCAAGACTGCACATCACCAACATTTGGTATGGACTGTTTGTTATGCTAAGTTTTGAGAGAAATTGGGCCCTCAGGGAAGTTTGAAAGCGATGAAGCGCAAGAAACCCGATAGAACCTCAGATGTTGGCTAAATGAGCGATCATTCAGCGAGGATGAAACTGATCAGAACGATTTATCAGGTGGTCACCGATCCCCTGTCCTTCGACGAATTGTTGGTTGAATGGGACCTGGCAATTGATCGCTCTCTATCCGTTGATCCATCAGCGCTAGATGATCCAGAATTAGCTGACCATACAGTTCGCGCTGCCGAGATAATTCATCAGCTGCAAAAGGCTGAAACCGCACCCAGGCCCTTGCGGTTGTCAGAGATCATAGACCATGATCCCAACCCTGCTTTGTTGCTGTCAAAAGAAGGTAAAATCCTTGCGGTTAATCCACCAGCAATTGACCAGCTAACAATCAGCAAGGGCCAAAAACTCACAGAAATTACAGAAGATACCTTCGCCGCGCCTGGTAAGGTCAGGGCCTTACTTGCATCTATTGCTGAAGAACAATCGCCGCCCTCCACGTCTGTGCAGGCGGATAGCAGAAGCATGGTCGGTTTGTTAGAGCTCCCAATTCTTACTACCGGCCGGGCTGCATTGTTTGCGTTATCGAAAGTACGCTGTGATCACGACAGCACCGTTGCAGGGCTACTGACTTCCCTGGCACCAGTCTGGAGTCCTCAAACACTAGCAGCGCTTAGCAACTATTTCGGGCTGACCTCAGCGGAAATAGAAGTAGTGAAATTGTTGGCTGAAGGTCAAAACGCTGGTCAGATAGCTGAAAGCCGCGAAACTTCACTGCACACAGTTAGAACACAGATAAAGTCAATCCTGGCTAAAACCAGACTGGATTCCCAACTTGATCTCGTTCGACATTTGGGATTTCTGCAACGCTACGACCAAACAGCTGTCCCTCAGTCTGAGTTCAGCCTGTCCAAATCCAGTCTCAAAGAAACCAGCTCAATCCAACAATCACGGCGACATCAACTAAAACTACAAAACGGGCGTGAACTTGACTATGTCGAGGTCGGACCACCAGAAGGTAGGCCAGCGCTCTACATTCACGGCCTTATCGACAGCACTGTCTTTAGGGCTGACTTCCTCTACCAACTCAGCAAACGCAATATCCGCCTTATAGCACCTGAACGTCCAGGTTTCGGTACTTCTCCCCCTTACGAGAAGAATAATAAGGTGCTTGACGAATTCTCGGACTATGCCCGACAATTGTTGGACCACTTAGGCATAAAGAGAACCGCTGTTGTTGGTCACATGGCGGGCGCCGTCTATGCGATCGCACTGGCCGGCCTTTTCCCTGACCGGGTGAACGCTATCATCTCCATTGCGGGCGCAGTTCCCATGATAAAACGTTGGCAATTTTCAAATATGAGTAAAGGCCACCGCATTGCTGGGCTGACTGCGCGTCATTTCCCCGCGGCGCTGCCCCTGTTGATCAGGGGCGGTATTCGTTTGGTTTTGGGCGCGCACGAAGATCGAATGTTAGATCTGTTGTTTCATGACGCCGATGTCGACCGAAAGATGGCAGCAGATCCTGAGATCTCAAAATTACTGTTCGACCGGTTCCATTTTGTCGTCCAACAAGGCCCAAGCGCCTTTCAAACTGATATAGTCCTTGTGTCGTCTGACTGGTCTCAGCGGCTGACAAAGTTATGCTGTCCCTTAGCCTTAATTCACGGTGAACAAGATCAAGTTGTCTTGTTCAAAGCGGTGAAAGATTTGGCGGAACGTCTGCCAAACACCTCCTTACATAGATCTCCTAATTCAGGGCAGCTCGTACTGTTCAACGAAGTAGATCTCATTTTAGATCAATTGGAACCCTTTATCTGATCCTAGATAAAAAGCTAAACATAAGCGTGAAGCACTCTCAAACCGGCACAGTGTTTATACCTATGAAACTCTTGTTTTTGTTAACTACAGTCGTTTTTTTATCTGTTGAATCTTCATCTGCTGTGGAAGATATGCCTGAACCTCCTTTTGGAGATACTGTCGGCACTGTGTTTGACATCATACGCAAAGATGATCCTAGTTCCTTTGTATGCATGCGTTATCAAGGCCGGGCTGATCGACAAATTTGGGATAAAAGGATTGATGGGGAACCTTTCTACAGGACTTTCAATTTTTCGGCCTATTTCACAGATGGTACTGAGATAAGCTTGCTGATTAATCCAGAGTTTGGCTCGGCAGAAAAAGCTAAAGCAGAGGCGCAACATTACACCAAGGCCTTAGGCCAGCTTCCAACCAGCTTGAGAGAAGGCATCAAAAGGTTTTCTGTTCACAAGGGCGACCAAAGTTCTCACGCTGGCACAGGTCAAATCGTCATCTACGCGGAAACTGCCACTCAGCGCGAAAGCTATCTTCATTTGGAAGAAACGATTTTCCATGAAGCCGTCCATGCATCATGGGATGTAGAACATAGTTTGTCCAAAGAATGGATTGCCGCTCAAAAGGCTGATGGCCATTTCCTAACTCGCTACGGACAGCGCAGTCCTGACAAAGAGGACTTGGCAGAAACAGCTCTCTTCGCTTATGGCGTTCTTCATTATCCAGGAAGAATTTTCCCAGTAGACACTAGGGACATTCTAGCTTCAGTTCCCAATCGGATCGCCTACATTCGACAGCTTTTGCCGCCCGAGCAACCTATTTTTAGGGCAGTGGACAAACTCGAACCAAATTGTCTGTAGTTGTTGTACACTGAGAAGGAACGGCAAGTTTGCGTAGTTGTCGTTGTCTGAAGCAGAATGAAATCAGCTTCCAAGATCAATAAGGAGTGGAGCCCAAGGATGTCAGAATTAACAAAGGTGACTTTGTTGCAGCGTTGGCAGCAGCTCCGACGGCCCAGTTTTGAGCGGCAGGAGGTAATCGTCGGCAATGCTTTTGTCGCTGAGGCCCTAATTGCGAACAAAAAAGAAGGGTTGCGGCTTGCGGTACGAGCCCGATGGGTCGCGCTTGCGATTTCGGCTTTTCTGATCCTCATGCTTAATCCTTCGTGGTACGAGGCCCTCTATTACGAGGTTGGCATTCTCGCATTTGCGTTAATCGGTTGGGCTCAGCTGAATTCTGGAACAGTTGGTCGGTCCGGTCGAGAAATGGTCTTGATTTTTTGTGACATTGCTTTGCTGACCATTATTTTCGTCCTACCAAATCCCTTGCGTGAGCAACCGCACCCCGCCGCTTTCCAATATCACTTCGTTGAGTTTGGGTACTTCTACATTTTCGTGGCTGCTGGTACGCTTGGCTACTCCTGGAGAACGCTCTCTTTGTTTGGGTTCTGGACCGTTGTGCTTTGGGGGCTAGCCCTCGTTCTGAGTATGTTGTTCGGGGGATCGAATCCAGAGCTAACCGAGCGCATGAACGATGTATTCGTGGATTACCCACTTATCGCGGCTGTTTTGAACCCCAACGACTTTAATGTAACGAGACGAATTCAGGAGCTCGTCGTTTTCTTAATCGTCGTTGGCATCTTGATGATCAATGGTCGACGCAATAACGAGCTCTTCTACCGCCAAGTCGCTATCCTTCAGGAGCGCACCAATCTCGCACGACACTTCTCACCTACAATTGTTGAGCAATTGGCCCACCAAAACGAGCCTTTGGCCGAAGTTCGTTCGCAAGACGTTGCCATCATGTTTGTTGATATTGTTGGTTTCACAAAAATGGCGGAAAACCTTGATCCCAAAGCGATGGTAGCTCTGCTGAGAGATTTCCACGGCCGCTTGGAAGAAGAAATTTTCGATCATCACGGCACACTAGACAAATTCCTGGGCGATGGTTTGATGGCAAGCTTTGGCAACCCAACCCCCTCTGGCCGGGACGCCAGCAATGCAATAGCCTGCGGTAAAGCCATTGTTTCCAGTTTCGATAGTTGGAATGAAGAAAGAACGAAGGATGGCCTAGAAAACATCCTAGTATCCGTTGGCATCCATTATGGATCCGCCGTGTTGGGTGACATTGGCTCAGAGCGCCGCCTTGAATATGCTGTGCTCGGAGACACGGTTAATGTTGCCAGCCGATTAGAAGCCCTAACTAGAACGCTCGGAACTCACTTGATTGTCAGTGATGCTCTTGTTCAAGCAAGCGGCAAGACTGGGGCCGAACAAGACCTCCTGCAAATGGGTAATCAACAGCTTAAAGGCCGCGGCGAACCAATTGAGATCTGGGGATTAAGTCTTCAGACATCTAATCAGGCTTGATGAAACCAACAGGAAAAGAGATTGACGTTAGGCCTTACTCAGCTGCCCGCATTTTAGAGGCTGCTTGAAGATCGACTGAGAGCAACTGCGAAACACCGCGTTCTGCCATCGTCACACCAAAGAGACGGTCCATACGGGCCATTGTCACTGGGTTGTGTGTGATGACGAGGAAGGCTGTACCAGTTTGATCAGCAATCTCGCTAACCATGCCGCAAAAGCGATTGACATTGGCTTCATCCAATGGTGCATCGACTTCGTCCAGCACACAGATCGGTGCTGGGTTGGTCATGAAGACAGCAAAGAGCAGCGCAATGGCAGTCATGGTCTGCTCACCACCTGACAACAAGGAGATCGTCTGGAGCTTCTTGCCCGGTGGTGAGGCCATGATCTCAAGGCCAGCTTCCAGTGGGTCCGCGCTGCCGATCAGTTCTAATCGTGCGGCACCGCCACCAAAAAGCTTAGTAAAAAAAGTGCCAAAACGTTCATTGACCAGCTCAAAAGCCTCAAGCAAACGCGCACGGCCTTCTTTGTTCAATTCAGAAATAGAACCGCGAAGCTTTTCAATCGCGGCCATCAGATCCGCTTGTTCGCTTTCCATTTGAACCAGCTCAGAACGCAACTCTTCGGTTTCTTGTTCGGCGCGCAAGTTCACGGCGCCCATGGCATCGCGCTCTCTAATGAAACGCTGATACTTTGTCTGTATCTCGCCACGAGGTGGCAGTTTGTCTTCTGGGTTTACTTCCGCCAATTCAGGCAATTTTTCTGGTGCAACAGCTAGGCGATCATGGATTTGTGCCAGCAAGTCATCCATGCGCTCTTTGCTGTGAACCTTCTCAGCGTCCAGTCTTGCGCGCGTTTCACGAGCTTCTGACGCGGCTCTTTCGGCATCCCTCAAAGCTTCGTCGGCTTCTCTTTGTCTGGTCTCACCTGTGGCTAGATTATCGCCCATCTTCTTGCGCTTGATCGAGGCCTGATCGATGATCTCTGCAAGACCGTTGAGCTTTTCAGTGATTGTGTCAGGTGCCGTCGCCAGTTCAGACAGAGTGGCCGTGAGATCAGCGACACGAACTGCCAGTTCTTTCTTATGGCGTTCAGCATCAAATTTCCGCTGATTCCATTGTGTGATCTCATTGGCAATACGCGCTGCGCGCTGTTGCTTAAGCTCAAGTTCTTTAGTGAGGCCGATGTAGTGGGAGTTCTTTTCCGCTAGATCAGCGCGCGCCGCGTCCAAAGTCGCATCAGCAGTCGAGATTTCACCATCTAAACTTTCTTGAGCGTCCGATGTTTCGGCTTCTTTTACAGCAATCTCATTAGCGGCTGAAACCTCGTCCAAGCTTTCTTTCAATCGCTCGATTTCACGAAGGACTGAGTCTAGTTGTGTCTGTGCATTTGAATTGTCTTTTTCAGCATTTGACTGCTTGTCTTTAGCCTCAGTGTAAGCCTTGTAGGCCTCCTTGACTTGATCTCTTAGTGAGCGTTCAGTCTCGACAACACGTTGTAGCTTCTCATTAGCCGCTTCCTGTCGAGATTTCTCAACTTCCAAGTCAGCCTCACGAGCGACAAGATCTTTGCGCAGAAGTTCCAGGCGGTTCTTCTGCTCAAGCTTGACGGCCGCCGACGTGTCTTGTTGCCCCGGCATGAGGTGCAAACCGTCCCAGCGCCAGTAACGTCCGGACTTTGAAACCAGCGATTGACCAGCGACCAGGCTGGCCTGCAATCGATCTCCGTCTTCGTCGCTTTCCACGACTGCAACAGAAGCCAAAGCCGAACCAATCGCAGTCGGCGCCTCTGTTACCTGCCCCAATGTCTTTTGGCTGGAAGAGAAAGCCGGTGCGGCTGTACTGCCGCTGCGCCATCCACTTGTGCCGTCGGCACTGGCTAGTGGGTAGTCTAAAAAGGCACCCATCGCCGCTGCCAAAGCAGTCTCAAAGCCAGGCTGTACCTTGATCTGACCGAGCACAGGCTCACCTTCGATCTCACCACCTTCAGACTGCGATAGGGCCTCAAGGCCCTTGATCTCAGCCAGAATTTCCTGAACGTAGCCTTCAACTTCCTGAAGCGATAGACGGCCCTCTTCAGACTGTTCGCGCTCGTTGGCCAACTGGCTTTCCGCGGACTCAAGATTTTCGCGAACCTGATCCAGATGATTACCTGCTTTTTGGGCTTCAGTTTTAATCTGGTCAAAAAGATCCGGTTCAATCAGTTTCTCTTCGAGCTGCTTCAGGCGCCCCTGGAATTGAGTAAGCTTGCTTTCCGCTTGTTCTTTTTGGCGTGAGAGCTCGCTCAAACGACGTTGAGCCGCAGCTTGATCAGCAGCAAATTGAGCTTTCTGACGAGTAAGCTCTGTTACCTTGAGCTGAATTTCTTGGACAAGGCCTTGTTGCTTTTCCGCTGTTTCTTTCGCGGCCTCAACTTCACCGTCCTTGATGGAGTCGTCTTTTTCCAGTTCCAGCTGCTCGCGCTCCAGCGCCAAAAGCAAATGCTTGGCTTCGATGAAACGCTTTTCTTCGCGTTCGACATCGCTCTTGGCTTGGTCTAGCGCTTCTGCCGTTTTGGCTTTCTCTTGCGCTATGCGATTCTTTTCTTGGGTGAGCCGGTCGCGCTCAACCAAAAGCCTTTGAAGAGCAGCACCTGCTTCCGCCTCTAGCTTTCTGAGTTCCGGCAGAGCAGAAGCAGCCTCTGTCTGTTCTCTACTCGCGGAGGCGACACGTTCAATCCGCTGAGCAACCGCTTGCTCTGCCTGATTATAGGCGTTGTTGGCTTTTTCTTGGGCTTCTTTAGCGGTCAACCAATCGACATAGAACAGCAAAGCTTGCTGGCGACGAATCTGTGTCGAGATTTCACGGTAACGGTTGGCTTGCTGCGTTTGTTTCTTGAGACTTCGCAGTTGAGAGCCCAGTGCATCCATAACGTCTTCGAGACGTGTCAGGTTGGTTTCGGCGGCTCTTAATCTTAATTCTGCTTCATGGCGACGACTATAGAGGCCTGTGATGCCGGCGGCTTCTTCCAAAATAGACCGACGCTCGGTTGCTTTCGCATTGATAAGCGCACCAATCTTACCCTGTCCCACCAAAGCCGATGAACCAGCACCAGAAGCCAAATCCGCAAAAAGCAATTGCACATCGCGCGCGCGCACTTCTTTGCCATTGGCACGGTAGTTGGAGCCCTTATTGCGTTCGATGCGACGCGTGATATCAATTTCGTCGAAGTCTGCGAAAGCTGCCGGAGCCTTGCGATCAGAATTGTTTACTGCCAAATGAACTTCGGCGATGTTGCGGGCAGGTCGGTCAGAAGTGCCATTAAAAATGACATCTTCCATACCCGATCCACGCATACGCTTGGCCGAGGTTTCCCCCATGACCCAGCGTAGGGCTTCAACAAGGTTAGACTTGCCGCAACCATTGGGCCCAACGATACCGGTTAGGCCAGTCCGAATAGGGAGCTCAGTCGGTTCTACAAAGGACTTAAAACCTTGTAGTTTCAGTTTTGTAAAATTGACCAAGCTATCCCCCGAAATCCTAGTCGTTATTCAACGCCAGCGTCTGACAACGCACGGTCGATAACTTTACGAAATGCCTCAATACTGCGCGCACCATTGACTGCTTCACCATTGATGAAAAAGTATGGCGTGCCCGAAACCTTCAACTCTTCCAAAGCCTGCTGGCGACGAAGCAGGATTTTTTCTTGCTCAGCTTTGTCTTCAATGCACTCACGATATTTAGTAGCATTGATGCCTGCCAAACTTGCAAGCTGCACAAGACCAGCTTCTTCTTGCTTGGTCCATTCCGCCTGAGTAGAGAAAATGCGCTTCACGAAAGGAAAGTAACGTTTTTCAGGCAAACAACGTGAAACGAGCGCAGCGCGGAAGGCCAGGCCATTCCACGGCAAGTCGCGATAGATCAGGCGAGCTTTGCCAGTGTCGATGTATTCTTTGACCACATCATCATAGGCGCCGTTATGAAAGGCCGCACAGTGAGGGCAGGTCATTGAAGAATACTCGACAATCGTCACTGGCGCATCGAGATCACCGAGAATTCGGTCATCGTCAAACACACCGGTGCCTGTACCACCGTCGTTTTGACTCGCCGGGGTAGCATCCTGAGCCTTTGCAGCATCAGGGGCAATCTGAGTCCCTGCCAGCAAGCCAATCGCAAAAAATAAACCTAAGAAGAAACGCAACTTGTTCCGCACTTTTGTCTCCTACATACCAAATGTTGTGTTAATGATTGAAATTCACAAAAGCAAGCCTTCAGAAAAGGCTCACCAATTAGTCTCATTGCGACTCGGATTTTTTCCGATTCCTTGCCGCTAAAACTCCGATCCAGCCAACCAAGGCCTGGCGTAACTCGGGGTCTTTTACTTGATTAAAGTCAATTCCCGATTCTTCTAACTCGGATTCGGGGACAGACTCCAGCTCTTTAACTTGTTCGACCCTATCAATAATAGGTGATGAAACTGAACCTTGCCTTAACTGGATACGGGCTACTGCCGAGTAACCGAGGAAACGATTGATTCTTTCAATCAACTGAGGTTCTCGATGCTGAATTTCCAAAGCGCGGGCTGACTTTACAGCCAGTAACAGTGTTCCGTTCAAACGTTCTCTGGGATTGGGGAACTTCATTTCCAAAGGCAAAGTAATCTGCGAAACATCTGCACCAACCACAGCTTGCCAATTGGACGAGAGCTCGCTTTCGATGGGACTGCGTTTGCCAAAGGCCAGGCGGTTAACCTTCGCCAGAGAAACCGACAGTGGCCTCATCTTCCCTTTTCGATAGCGATGGGTTACAGCTGAATCAGGAACCCAGCCATGCTCGGTGATCCGACCGCCTTTAGCCTCTTTTGGATTATCTGACACAACAACTCCATGACCAGCGAAAAGAGATCTTCCTTAGCACCCTTGTTGCTCTGCTGGTACGATGAGCATCGGCGCGATTTACCTTGGAGAGCCAAAGCAGGCGAAAGAGCAGAGCCCTACCACGTTTGGCTGTCTGAAATTATGTTACAGCAAACAACTGTGGCAACCGTTGGGCCATACTTTGCCCGATTCCTTCACCTTTGGCCACGTCTTAGTGATCTGGCGAATGCTGAGCTGGATAAAGTTCTGCACGCTTGGCAGGGCCTCGGCTACTACGCTAGAGCGCGCAACCTGCATCGCTGTGCAAAGTTCGTTCATGAAGAATGCCAGGGTGTCTTCCCGAGTACTGAGCAGGATTTGCTGAAACTGCCTGGTGTTGGCGCTTACACAGCAGCGGCCATTGCCGCCATTGCTTTTGATCAAAGAGCAGTTGTGGTGGACGGAAACATCGAACGGGTTATCAGCCGTATTTACGATCTCCATACGCCGCTGCCAAAAGTAAAGCCTGAGATCAAAGAGAAAACAGACTGGGTAACACCGAACCAGCGCGCCGGGGATTTTGCTCAAGCCATGATGGATCTAGGTGCCACAATTTGTGTGCCGAAGAAGCCCGTCTGTATGCTTTGTCCGCTGTCAGCTCTCTGCGAGGCGCGCGAAAAAGGCACCGCAGCAGACCTGCCAAAGAAGACGCCTAAAAAACCTAAGCCGACTAAGTTCTGTTTTGCTTTTTGGATTGAAGCCGAAGACGGGTCTATTCTCCTCAGAAGAAGAGAAGAAAAGGCCATGCTTGGAGGGATGATAGAAGTTCCAACCAGCGATTGGCTTGAACAGCCCCAGGCTCTGGAAGATTGCCTGAAGCAAGCCAATTTGGATCAAGGCTATGATTGGGAGCTATTGGTCGGAGAAGCCAAGCATAGCTTCACCCATTTTCATTTCGAGATGAAAGTTGTGAAAATCAAACTGACGAAATCTCAACTCAACCAGTTTAACGCGGACCTCTCCCAAAACTGGCAAGAAGCTTTTTGGTGCCATCCTCGCAATCTTGTCGATCAAGCTTTACCAACAACAATGAAGAAGATCGTTAACCACGCGATGAAATGAAGGGTTCCGGCCTAATATCATTGACAGCACGAACGGAATTCAAAGTTTCCGGCGGCCAAGAAAAGACTCATTTGCCAAACATCACTCCCACATTGTGATTTTTCTGTTGAAAACATCACAGCTCTCACAGGCAAGGTTTGCTTTTCCTTAAGTTACCAAAAATGATGGCGTCAATTATAGACGGCCACAGGGTCGCCAAGGCTTTCGTAATCCGGCTCCACGCCGAGCCCCGGTGTGTCGTGGCAATACATCCGTCCCTGCGATGTTGGTGGTGCTGGTGTTCCGCTTCGTTCCATGTTGTACGAATGTAAATCCGTAGTGTTAAACAGGAGTTCCGCAGGTGTGGAAGCTGCAAAATGTGAGACAGCGGCAGAGACGATCTCACCGCCCATCATGCATTCTGTGACGACTTTTATTCCGTGGTCGACAAAGTAGTCGCGTATTCTGCGCGCCTTGGTTAGCCCACCGATGCGTGCCATCTTTACACAAGCAACATCAGCTATCATATCTTGTGTCAAACGCTCTGCCATCGACTGGTCAGTCACAAGTTCATCGAGCTTCATTGACAGGTTCGTGCGCGATCGCACATGTAAACACTCCTCGTATGTCAGGCAGGGTTGTTCGATCAAGACATCCAGGTCTTCGACGGCCCTTACGACTTTCAATGCATCGTGCAAGGTCCATCGACAGTTGGCGTCGGCATAAACAATTTCGCCAGGCTTTGTGATCCCCGCCGCAAAGCGGATAAGTTCAATATCCTTTTCAGGTTCAATGCCAACTCTAAGCTTAAAGTATTTGTAGCCCGCTGCCCTGTACTGTTCCATCTCCGCACCTATCTTGTCGTGCTCTTGTTCCATGACACAACGATAGAGCGGAGCACCATCACATAGCTTGCCCCCCAACAGCATGTAAACAGGCACGCCAGTACTTTTCCCGAGGATATCCCAGCAGGCCATGTCCACAGTGCTCTTGGCGTAGGGGTGGCCTTCAATAGCCGCATCCATAATCCGTTCAATTTTGTGAAGTTCACGGGGGTCTTTGCCCAGCAAAGCATCGGCAAGACCGGGCATCGCGGGCAACGCTCCTAGATTACTCGCTCCCCAGGGACATGACTCACCACATCCACTGATACCGGCGTCAGTGTCTACAACCACAACTGTCGTGTTGAATGTATCAAAAGATCTCGTGCGTTCCGAGGTTCGATCCCCAACAGCAAGTCCGCCGCCAACGTAGGGTAAACCCTTCTGGAAAACGCTTATTTTCGTGATCTTCATATTTTTCTACTCCCGAGAAACCGAACATGATCCGGAGGATCAATCGCGACACCTGCACTGTACAAGTTAAACTTAACTTCGGGTCAAGGAAAAATTTGGGACCAAAGTTGAGGAGTGATCTCAAGGCAAAATCAAAACAACATTGCCTTTACTCTATTTTGTTTGGTGCTCCATCAAAAACAACTTGTCGAATTCACTTAGAGCTACCTCCAGATGCCATCTATTTTGTCCAAATAGCCTCAATACGGAAGGAAATCTTTGTATTCTACCGTCATGAGACCTCAGTATAAGGCCTATTTTCCCGTCTGACATTACCGAATTAGCGATGGATTTCCAGTAGGATCAGTTATTTGCAACTTTTAGGGTTGGATATAGCCAATTTGGCATGGTTTCACGCCCCATTTCTGGGTTTT